>JAAEPP010000173.1 GCA_024232495.1 Flavobacteriaceae bacterium | reverse complement strand
TTCTCTCTGGAAGTCTTTATGGGGAAGTGCCAAGTAAGATTTTAAATATTGGTGAGAAACAAGCGGAAGACTCTTTAATTTGGTGGAAAGAAACTTTTGGAGAAGATTTTTATATAGAGTTGTCAAGACATCACCAAGAGGATGAAAAAAGAGTAAATTCGGTGTTGATCCCGATGGCTAAAAAACATCAAGTAAAATTGGTAGCCACAAACAATACTTATTACATAAATAAAAAAGATGCAAATGCTCACGATATTTTGCTATGTGTAAAAGATGGCGAAAAACAAGCGACTCCGATTGGGAGAGGTCGTGGCTATCGTTATGGATTGCCAAATCAGGAATATTATTTTAAATCGCAATCCGAAATGAAGACTTTATTCAAGGATCTTCCTCAGGCAATTAAAAATATTTCAGAGATTATTGAAAAAGTAACTCCCTTTAGTCTAAAAAGAGACGTTCTTCTACCAAAATTTGATATCCCCAAAGAGTTTCAGAATCAAGAAGATGATGTTGATGGAGGTAAAAGAGGAGAAAATGCATTTTTGAGAGCCTTGACATATGAGGGCGCAAAAAAACGATATGGTGAACTATCAGACGAACTAACAGAGCGACTTGACTTTGAATTAGAAGTAATTGCAAACACGGGGTATCCTGGATATTTTTTAATTGTTCAAGATTTTATAGCGGAGGCAAGAAAAATGGATGTATCTGTTGGCCCAGGGAGGGGTTCTGCAGCAGGATCTGTAGTAGCATATTGTTTATGGATTACTAATATTGACCCCATAAAGTATAATTTACTTTTTGAGCGTTTTTTGAATCCGGAACGTATTAGTATGCCAGATATTGATATTGATTTTGATGATGAAGGTCGAGGTCGAGTGTTGGATTATGTTATCGAAAAGTACGGAACTAATCAAGTAGCACAAATTATAACCTATGGTACTATGGCTGCTAAATCCTCGATTAGAGATACAGCTAGGGTATTGGACTTACCTTTAAATTCTGCTGATCGAATTTCTAAGTTAATCCCGAATATGACCAAATTAAAAAAGATATTTGGTTATACCGATTCTGAAATTAGAAATAATTTTAGAAACGATGAGGTACCAAAAGTAAATGAATTATTAGTATTGGCTGAGGGAAATGATTTAGAGGCTCAAACTGTAAATCAGGCTAGGATATTAGAGGGTTCAGTTCGTAATGTTGGGACCCATGCTTGTGGAGTTATTATTACACCAGATGATATTACAAATTTTGTTCCTGTTGCAACAGCAAAGGATTCTGACATGTTCGTCACTCAATTTGATAACTCTGTAGTGGAAAGTGCAGGTCTATTAAAAATGGATTTTTTAGGTTTAAAGACATTAACCTTAATTAAAGACACTGTGAAACTAGTAAAGTTAAAACATCAAGTAGAGCTTGATCCTGATTCTTTTCCGCTAGATGACGAGTTAACTTTTGAATTATTTCAAAAAGGTGAAACAGTTGGAATATTTCAATACGAATCTGCAGGAATGCAAAAGTATTTAAAGGATTTAAAACCTACAGTTTTCGACGACTTAATTGCAATGAATGCTCTTTACAGGCCAGGCCCTATAGAATATATTCCAAGTTTTGTAAATCGTAAAAATGGAGATGAGGACATCTTATATGATCTACCTGCCATGGAAGAATATTTGAAAGAAACATATGGTATCACAGTTTATCAAGAACAAGTAATGCTACTCTCTCAAAAGCTTGCAAATTTTACCAAAGGAGAGGCAGATGTATTGCGTAAAGCAATGGGTAAAAAACTTATTGCAGTTTTAGATAAAATGAAACCTAAGTTTATAACTCAAGCAAAAGAAAATGGTCATGACGAAGAAAAGCTAGAAAAAATATGGAAAGACTGGGAAGCTTTTGCAAGCTATGCTTTTAACAAGTCTCACTCTACTTGTTACGCATGGATTGCTTACCAGACCGCTTACTTAAAAGCACATTATCCTGCAGAGTATATGGCTGCGGTATTATCTAATAATATGAACGACATTAAACAAGTGAGTTTCTTTATGGAAGAATGTCGAAGGATGGGCTTAGAGGTTTTAGGACCCGATGTTAACGAGTCTTATTATAAGTTTACCGTAAATAATCAAGGTGCTATTCGCTTTGGGATGGGTGCTATAAAAGGAGTTGGTGGGAACGCAGTTGCTACTATTGTTGAAACTAGAGCTGAGGGTAAATACAAATCGGTATTTGATTTAGCTAAGCGTATTGATTTAAGAGCAGCGAACAAAAAAGCTTTTGAAGGATTAGCACTAGCTGGAGGATTTGACGGATTCGACTCGCATCGTGCTCAGTATTTACACCCTGATGATAAGGGGGTTTTATTTATTGAAAAGGTATTGCGTTTTGCTGCCAAATTTCAGGATTCCCAAAATAGTGATCAACTAGATATGTTTGGAGGGAGTAGTGAAGTACAAATACCAGAGCCAGAAGTTCCGCCATGTGAAAAATGGGGAACTTTAAAGAAATTAAAACAAGAAAAAGAAGTCGTAGGAATATATATATCTGGCCATCCTTTGGATGATTTTAAAACAGAAATTAATCGATTTTGTAACTGTACAGCCTCCGATTTTAACTACTTAGAAAATTTTATCAATAGAGAGATGTGCTTTGGCGGTATGGTTGGAGATGTTCAACATCGAGAGACAAAAATGGGTAAAGGTTGGGCTTTGTTTACTGTTGAAGACTATAAAGAAAGTTATGAATTTAGGATATTCGGAGAGCAGTATCTAAAATTTAGACATTTTTTAGTGCCTAATTCATTTATTTTTATCCGAGCTCTAGTTAGGGAAGGATGGGTTAATAAAGAAACTCAGAAAAAAGGAGATCCAAGATTGCAATTTAACAGTATGCAAATGTTACAAGAAGTTATGGACAGTCATGCAAAAAGATTGACTATACAATTACCTATTGAAGAAGTAAGCAATGATCATATTATTAATCTAAAACAAATTATTAAAGATTTTAAGGGAGATAAACATTTAGAATTGATTATTTATGAATCCTCTGAAAAAATAAAAATAACAATGCCCTCCAAAAAGTTTAAGATTGATATTTCAAACGATTTACTAAAAAGGCTAGAAAAAGAACAAATTAGCTATAAACTCAATTGATATATGCATCATATATTCTAATGATTTGAATGTATGTATAAGCCTAATTATTGACTACATTTGTAAAATAATTAAAAAAAATATTATGGCATTAGAAATAACAGACCAAAGTTTTGAAGAAGTGGTTTTAAAAAGTGAAAAACCTGTACTAGTAGATTTTTGGGCTGCTTGGTGTGGACCTTGCAGAATGGTAGGACCAATCATTGAAGAAATTAGTAATGATTATGAAGGGAAAGCAGTTGTTGGAAAAGTAGATGTAGATGCAAACCAAGAATTTGCCGCAAAATACGGTGTTCGTAACATTCCGACGGTGCTGGTTTTTCAAAATGGTGAAGTAGTTGGTAGACAAGTAGGAGTTGCCCCAAAGGCTACCTATGAGGAGGCTATAAACTCCTTACTTTAATAATAACAAAACACAATAAAAAAGGTTTGCTAATTAGCAAACCTTTTTTATTTTAGGGTTAATGGATATACGCAAAGAAATAAACGAAATTAAAGGATTCAAAAATTTAGAGCTTTTAGCTCACCAAGTTGTTGAAGGTTTTATTTCTGGATTGCATAAGAGTCCCTTCCATGGATTTTCGGCAGAATTTGCAGAACATCGTCTCTATAATCAGGGAGAAAGTACCAAGCACATCGATTGGAAATTATATGCAAAAACGGATAGGTTATACACAAAACGATATGAAGAAGAAACCAACTTACGATGTCATTTAATTATCGATAATAGCAGTTCGATGCATTATCCATCATTCAAAAATTTTAATATTAATCAATTAAATAAAATTAGTTTTTCAGCCTTAGCCGCAGCAGCTATCATGAATTTATTAAAAAGACAACGCGATGCAGTTGGATTAAGTATTTATAGTGATCATTATGATTATTACAGTAATGAAAAAGGAAGTGAACGTCACCACCAAATGTTATTAGCTAAATTAAATGAAACTTTAGTAAATAATAGAGATCAAATTATCACTAAAACTTATACGTATCTACATGAAATTGCTGAAAAAATAAAAAGACGCTCTTTGGTTTTTTTATTCACGGATATGTTTCAAAGTGATCAAGAGGAAGAAAAACTTTTTGAGGCACTTCAACATTTAAAATATAACAAGCATGAGGTAATATTATTTCATACCTATGACAAAGAAAAAGAAATAGAATTTGATTTTAACAATAGGCCCAAACGTTTTGTTGATTTAGAAACTGGAGAACATTTAAATCTATATGCCGATAATGTAAGGCAAGACTATAAAGAAGCAGTACAAAAATATTTTAATGAATTAAAAATTAAATGTGGGCAGTATCGAATTAAATACGTTCCTGTAAATATTAATGAAGACTTTAGTGCCATTTTAACGAGCTATCTCATAGAACGTCAAAAGTTTAACTAACAAAATAGTTAAACTAAATTATTTTTTAAAAAATAGTTTGCAATAATCAATAGGAGATGTATATTTGCCCTCGCTAACAAGCAATAGTGATATTGTAAGCACGGTCTGGTAGTTCAGTTGGTTAGAATACCTGCCTGTCACGCAGGGGGTCGCGAGTTCGAGTCTCGTCCAGACCGCAATTAAAATGTTGTGTTGAGT
>JAAEPP010000172.1 GCA_024232495.1 Flavobacteriaceae bacterium | reverse complement strand
TTTTGGTGAACTCTTATTACGGGGCTAAGTTTTCACTAAGTTTCATGGGGAACTATAAGAAACCGTTGTAATAATAAGTTCTACACTGTTCCCATGGACAAAACTGTTGTTATACGTTTGTTTACAACGATTTAGAGCAAACGAAATCGTTGTAAACCATGCAAAAGGCGTACTTTATAAGAAATTGAGGTTAACTCTTTTTGCGGGGCTAAGTTTTCACTAAGTTTCATGGGGAACTATAACAAACCCTCGGTGTAATAAGTTCTAGGCTCTTCCAATTAACAGAAATGTTGTAATACGTATGTTTACAACGTCTTGGAGAAAACAGAATCGTTTTATTCCATTTGAAAGGCGTACTTTATAATAAATTAAGGTGACCTCTTATTGCGGGATTGAGTTTTCACTGAGTTTCATGGGGAACTATAACAAACCCTCGGTGTAATAAGTTCTAGGCTCTTCCCATGGACAGACCTGTTGTAATAAGTATGTTTACAATGTTTTAAAGCAAACGGAATCGTTTTATTCCATGCAAAAGGCGTACTTTATAAGAAATTAAAGTGAACTTTTATGGCGGGGCTAATTTTTTACTAAGTTTCAAGGGGAATTATAAGAAACCCTTGGTGTAATAAGTTCTAG
>JAAEPP010000171.1 GCA_024232495.1 Flavobacteriaceae bacterium | reverse complement strand
TTCCTCCAGCTCAGTTAGCGAAGGGGATATAGCTCAGTGGTAGAGCATTCGACTGCAGATCGAGAAGTCCCTGGTTCAATCCCGGGTGTCCCCTGATTTTTTTGATTGTTACTTCTTCAGTTTTGAGTACGGCATGGATGTAAAGACTATATACTTCCGTTGTTCAATGAATATCAAAACTGTTTTTCCTCCTGCTCAGTTAGCGAAGGGGAAATGCCCAGTGGGAGAGCATTCGACGGGCAGGGCGGGACGCCCCGGGCTCAATCCCGGGTGTCCCCTGATTTCTTTGATTGTTACTTCTTCAGTTTTGAGCACGGCATGGTTGTAAAGACTATATACTTCCGTTGTTCAATAAATAACAAAACTGTTTTTCCTCCTTGTCAGTTAGCGAAGGGGATATAGCTCAGTGGTAGAGCATTCGGCTGCAGATCGAGAGGTCCCTTGTTTAATCCCGGGTGTCGCCTGATTTCTTTGATTGTTACTTCTTCAGTTTTGGGCCCGGCATGGTTGTAAAGACTATATACTTCCGTTGT
>JAAEPP010000170.1 GCA_024232495.1 Flavobacteriaceae bacterium | reverse complement strand
TGGCAGTTTTGGTGCTAGTTATCAGGTGCATGTGGAGAATGTATTCGATGACCTCGACTTGATAAGAAGGCCGGTTGCTAACTGGATCGTCCGGGACCTACGAAGCGAGCTTGATAAAGTGAGCACGGATTTAATCAGCTCGTTACCAGACTCCGATGACGAGTCGAACAAGGCCGACCAGGATGCAATCGAGACTGAAGAAGCGAAAACGTATTTTTTGTTTAGCGTTAAACGGTTAGTTGAATTTTTCAGTAGTAGTTGATCATCCCAGCTGATTGCTAGGAATTCATTTACTCGATTTGCAATCGTTATTCATCGAAACTACAATCCCCGCTAAAAGTCTTGGTAAACTTGCATTATTTTTACAGCTTCCTCCATTCTGCCCCCTCCCCCCCTTAAAAATTCAATAACATTCAGGTAGTGTCTAGTGTAGTCCGATGAAGTTTTTAAAAAATGCTTTAAAGCTAAAAAATGTTATTTTTTGATAAAGCAAAGGTGTTTCTAACTACTTTCGGCGGGCATTGTAAGTCAGATCACAGCGCTGGCAAGCGCGACCGTTGTTGTTGTTGGTGGTTGGCAGGCGCTGTTATACAAAATATCCATAAATTGTCAAAAATGTCAAATTTGGATGTCAATTTTTTCAAGTTAAAATTAAGCTGCAGACTTCCAACTTTGCAAACGTATCAGAAGTTGACCAAACCGTCGGTATACCAGCTTACAAGAAAAATATTTATCAGGAAGGGTGTTTTCAGGGATGTCCTTTTTTAGACAGATTTACGTGGAATATAGATAGATATATACATAGCTATAGAGGGATAGACGCTTTGGGCAGTGAAATGATGGAGCTTATAGAATCCGATCCAAACATAACTGTCGCATAAACGAGGTCTCATATGAAAGATAATGGTCTGGACTATGCTTTAGGCAGGGTGTGGTTTTGAAACAATGAGTTACGACGTCATGGTGACGTCATTAATTTGGGTCTTTTTAGACAATTTAGCCATGAAATGATAGAACTTATAGAATAAATAAACTGACATCTTCCTGAAGTACGAAATATGAAATACGAAATATAAAATACGAAATACTGAGATAGAGTTGTACTTATTCCAGACGGCATTGCTGCGTATACTCTCCAATTAGCTTCCTCTCATAATAAAAGAACATGCAACATCTTCATGTTAGAAATTATAACATTTAATCCTTTATTACTAATAAAGAACTATCTAAAATTTCAGGTAAATAAAATATTCACATCGGAGTTTATATCTTAGCTCCATTGAGAAACACATTGCTCTTGGTGTTCGAGAAAAAGATCTACAGCCGCAAGTGCAAAATAATTGTCTGAATTTCATCGACAAATTTACAAAGAAATCCTTAATTCCATATATATTTGGTTATGCGTGCATAGTCTGGATTACTTGATCGCCCTAATAGTCATAATAAATTCACAAAAGCCTAACTTGAATACTGAAATAATGAACCTAATGTTACAAGTGTATGGTGTGGCACAAATGATACAAAAGAGGTGATATCTTAACCAAAACCCAACAATTGGGTGGTCTTCTGACCGTTGTTTTAAGGTGATAAAACTTATAGAAGATGTGATATATTAATTTTGAACGTTAATTTCGCTCCTTCACAGCGGTCGCCTGCTAGTTTGACCACCTTGTGTCTAGGACAAGATGTCAGGATAAGGTTGCAGAAGAAGTTAGACTTCCAGAAAAGACGGTGCTCTACTGGTTCCAGAAAAGTTGAG
>JAAEPP010000169.1 GCA_024232495.1 Flavobacteriaceae bacterium | reverse complement strand
TTTTTCTTTTGACCGTGATGACGTCAAAAACAGCAACAACATTCTTGCTCAGATTTTCGAGAATGGCGGCCTAAAATCATGCGACTTTTCGCAACGGATATTAGTGGATTATCGACTCTGGGAGCAAGGTAAGAGTTAAAATTGTATCCTACAACGACTTTAGAACACATTTACAGCGAAATTGGAGAATATTTTTTTTGACCGAACTTCCCCTTTAAATCACGGTTATGTTTCTGTATTCTGAGAACATTTTTTTATTCTTTCTTTAGGATCAAGTATTACTACAACAAAGTCTGCATCAGGATAGATACTTGAAGAATGATTTTCAAAGATGGGAGAGGATTCAGAAAATGCAAATGATTCTTCTGTTTGGTTAGTAAATAGTTATTTTGTCTATTCAGCTGCTGGCCTATAGTTTTGCAACTTTTCTTGACTTTGTTACAGGCAGTTATTTCTTCTTCCTACCTCTAGAATCAAATCAGCTGGTTTTTGGGTGCATTCAACCGCATCAATATACAGACACTTAGAGGGACTAAGGGGTATGGTCCAATATTTTCAGAAACAATGGCCTTCT
>JAAEPP010000168.1 GCA_024232495.1 Flavobacteriaceae bacterium | reverse complement strand
TGTCATCAGTTGCTGATGTTGTGTGTGAGAATTAGTCCTCTGCCGGCGGCCCCGGCCGGCGGCCTATCCCCCTGATCGCTCCCCTAAATGGGGAGTAAGTTTGTCTAATGGAGATGGAGGCACCAGAAAAGAGGGAGAGTTGGATAGTTGGACCACACTCTACACTCTCCTCTCCTCCACTCTACAAAGTACTATACTCCACTCTAACCTGCTCCTTAAGTCACCCAAATCGCCCAATAGGCTGGTACCATCCATTTTTGTGTTCCTCTTGGCATGTAGATTTAGAAAATGTCCAGTTTTTAACAGTTCGGTCGTGTTTTAGCGTGTCTGTAACTTTTTGTCCGATGGCTTAATTTAAGCATAAATCTGGAGGGGAAATATGCCACCCAACTTGTACCTGCCATTACTTTTGTTCCGGAAGTGCAATTTTGGTCTAGTCTTCACAGGCTGGCTGGTTACATCCCACTGAGTGCCTGGACACCCCACATGCCACATATTGCATGCCCATATGGCATATGCCGCATGCCCAAATATGCCCCATTATGGCTAAATATGCCATATTGGGGGGTATGGCATATGTCATATGGGCATGCAATATGTGGCATGTGGGGTGTCCAGGCACTCAGTGGGATGTAACCAGCCAACCTGTAAAGACTAGACAAAAATTGCACTGCCGGGACAAAAGTTATGGAAGGTACAAGTTGGGTGGCATATTTCCCCACCAGATTTATGCTTAAATTAAGCCATGGGACAAAAAAGTACCCACATGCCTAAAATAGGTCCAAATCCAAAAATAAAAACTGTTTTGAAATCAGCTTGGCCGTGGTAACGCAAAAACAACTGGTTCCATGTTCAGACATCTATATTTCAAAAATAAGAATCACCCTAGCGGGCAGGCCAGAGCAGGGAGTGGGGGCAGCAGGAAGGCCGGCGGGAGGGGCGACAGCAGGGGCAGGGTCAGGGGCAGG
>JAAEPP010000167.1 GCA_024232495.1 Flavobacteriaceae bacterium | reverse complement strand
GTAGCAAATGTAGCAAATGCATCAAACTTAGCAAACTGAGCAAACTTAGCAAACTTAGCAAACAGTAGATGTAGCAAATGTAGCAAATGTGTAGCAAATGTGTAGCAAATGTGTAGCAAATGTAGCAAATGTAGCAAATGTAGCAAATGTGTGGCAAATGTAGCAAATGTAGCAAATGTAGCAAATGGCTCGTTCCACATGGAGTGGACATTTTTAGATGCGCTAGCATCTCAAGCACTCAGTCATGTCAGTAACTGACTCACTCACTAACAGAAAATTCAAACACATCAATTATACATTCTGCAAGTGCAGACAAGTGCAAACAGTAAGTCAGCAAGTGCAGACCAGTGCAGTCAACTCAGTAAACCCAATCAATCAAGCAAGTGTAGCAAATCTAGCAAATGTAGCAAATGTGGCAAATGTGGCAAATGTAGCAAATGTAGCAAATGTAGCAAATGTAGCAAATGTAGCGAATGTAGCAAATGTAGCAAATGTAGCAAAGTTAGCAAAGGTAGGAGAGGTAGCAAATGTAGCAAAAGTAGCAAATGTAGCAAATGTAGCAAATGTAGCAAATGTAGCAAATGTAGCAAATGTAGCAAATGTAGCAAATGTAGCAAATGTAGCAAATGTAGCAAATGTAGCAAATGTAGCAAATGTAGCAAATGTAGCAAATT
>JAAEPP010000166.1 GCA_024232495.1 Flavobacteriaceae bacterium | reverse complement strand
TTAAGGGAGAATGAAAAGAGCAAAATACGAAATAATACGAAATAATGCGAAATAATACAAAATAATGCGAAATAATACGAAATAATACTAAATAATACTAAATAACTTGGTGGGATACTAGTGCGCGCGTTATTTAATGAAATATTTAAGGGATAAAGAAAATAGCAAAATACAAAATAATACGAAATAATACGAAATAATACGAAATAATGCGAAATAATGCGAAATAATGCGAAATAATGCGATATAACGCGGTGGGATACTAGTGTGCGCGTTATTTAATGCGATATTTAAGGGATAATGAAAAGAGCAAAATGCGAGATAATGCGAGATAATGCGAAATAATGCGAAATAATACGAAATAATACGAAATAATACGAAATAATACGAAATAACACTAAATAACACTAAATAATATAGTGTGCGCGTTATTTAATGCGATATTTAAGGGATAACGAAAAGAGCAAAATGCGAGATAATGCGAGATAATGCGAGATAATTCGAAATAATTCGAAATAATGCGAAATAATATGAAATAATGCGAAATAATGCGAAATAATACGGAATAATGTGAAATAATACGAAATAACACTAAATAAT
>JAAEPP010000165.1 GCA_024232495.1 Flavobacteriaceae bacterium | reverse complement strand
TTATGAAACTTTAGTTGTGGCCGTTTTAATTGTATCTTAAAATCTACGAACTAATTTTTCTCCAGGGATGTCTTCCTTTGCAAGCTTGATTGACAAATAAATGTTTAAGTTTTCATAAAAAGATGAAGAAATTGCGACAGTTACGGTCTAAATCTTTCGTACCCGTGATTCATACTTGACGTCTCACAAAGTGTTTTTATTTCAAACATTTCTTCTTAATTTCTGGAATGGACGTTTCAAGCAGTATTTGATGCATTTTCACCTAGCTTTGGCGGATTGACTATCTCTGTTCCGAGTTTGAAAACACTTAAAGAAATCAGAATCATAGGAAGGTTGTAGTTGTTGAACTTTTGATACAGAGAAGGTTGATAACTTTCCTGGCCTCTGCGTGGTTCACTGGAGATCAGTTGACGATGCATAGGATAAAAAAGCACATGGAGTCGATCAAAGGCAGCAACAGCAAAGAATAAATTCGACAAATCTACAAATGATTAAAAGTCTACAAATGGCTAAAAGCAATAGGAAAGAAGGGCAGAAAGTCCTATTTGCTTACATGCGGTATTCACGCATGCGCAGTATTGTTCTACCTTGGCTAGCTAACAGCACACCACTGACAATTTTCAGTCTCTCTGACGTTATGTTCTATGACTTGACTTGATATCAAATCCACAAATTTCTCAAACAAAAAAGATCAAAAACAACGGAAAATATTTTGATGACGGCATCAGTCAAAATCCTTATGTCAATATTTCGCAATATGTTATACATCATTAGAAAGCTCTTTGAATTCTGTTTTCAAATATGAAAATTTCATGTGTATATATATA
>JAAEPP010000164.1 GCA_024232495.1 Flavobacteriaceae bacterium | reverse complement strand
GTTTTGAAAAAAGTATATATGAAGGTACCATATATAAGTTTTTCAATTCCAATTTTCCTATATTATCTGAACAGCAATCGACCCTCGATTCCAGTGAACAGTATAAAACGTTATGTTAATATCCGTAAGGTCGTTCACTAACTTAACAGTTGGGATAATGATAATGATTATATTCATTAATGATCATCAATAATGATTATAAACTTATGAATAAAATAATTATTATCATTATCATTTTCATTATTATTAAGGATATAATAATGAAAAATTATTATGTTAATAGGTAATGATGATGATAGAAACGATAGTGATGTATTTAACAATAATGATGATAATAGCTTTTTTGAAGGTCGTGATGCTTATTGTTATAACCTTGTGACCTCCCTCATCATCATTATAAGGAAAATCTTTCTGATATAAAATCACGTGACTAAAAACTTAGTCTATTTGCCTATTTCTCAAAAATCCATGAACAACGTTTAATAACAGTGAACAAGACGGATTTAGCATGAATAAGCTAGCATAAGAAACTTTGGTTCCCAAAGTTCCCAAAAAGCTGACGTCATTCTTGTACACCTTTATTCATGCTTGTTACCTCTTGTTCACTGTTATTAAACGTTGTTCATGGATTTTTGAAATCCAGCCAAAAAGACTAAATTTTGAGTCACATGATCGATCATAATTCTGATAGTTATCTTATTCATATGGTTATTATAAAAGTAGTAGTTGATTCTGTATCCATAACGGTTTTTCTGCTGGTTCGAGTTTTCTTCAGTTTCTTTCATAGAAATAAAACATAATTTACAAATTAACTTGGGTTCTTTCCTTTAAAAATACTTATTAGAAAAAAGAAAATAGATGAAAAATTTTTGATTTTTTAATAATAAAGTAATATGATCATTTTTCTATATTATAATAAAATCTCAGATGATTCAGTAGACTCCTTTTCGACCTGATTAATTTCCAATTCTAACATTTTCATTGACAGAAATAAAAACCAAAATGCACAGATTGCGAGGGAACCATGTGTTTAACAGACATTTATAGCAGAGAAATGAGACATATCAACAAAAAACAATACCAATTTCAATGCTTTTTAATTTTCGTTAAAAGATCTGCACGTTTTTTTAAGGAATCTGCACTTCTTTTTTCATTAAACT
>JAAEPP010000163.1 GCA_024232495.1 Flavobacteriaceae bacterium | reverse complement strand
TCGAAACCTGGCGGAAAATGCACTCTCTGATTTTCGCAAAGGTCTGGGGCGGCAGCCCGCTTTCCTGCTGGATTTCCTCGAAACACTGCCTGCGCCGTAACTTTGCTCCCAGGCATCCCTACCTCCCAGTGAAAGCGGTTGACTGTGGTGGCGCCCTTGCCACAGCAATCAGGGAAGGAGGCCTTGCAATACTGCTCGAAACCTGGCGGAAAATGCACTCTCTGATTTTCGCAAAGGTCTGGGGCGGCAGCCCGCTTTCCTGCTGGATTTCCTCGAAACACTGCCTGCACCGTAACTTTGCTCCCAGGCATCCCTACCTCCCAGTGAAAGCGGTTGACTGTGGCGGCGCCCTTGCCACAGCACTCAGGGGAGGAGGCCTGGCAATGCTGCTCGGAAATCCGGCGGAAAATACACTCTCCGATGTTCGCCAAGCGCTGGGGCGGCAGCGCGCTTTCCTGCTGCATTTCCTCGAAACACGGCCTGCACCGTAACTTTGCTCCCAGGCATCCCTACCTCCCAGTGAAAGCGGTCGACTGTGGCGGCGCCCT
>JAAEPP010000162.1 GCA_024232495.1 Flavobacteriaceae bacterium | reverse complement strand
TTTTGGTGTGATAAAACATTCCAGCCATAACACCAAAAGAAGTTTTAATGCTGTTATTGTAGGATAGGGTTGGTATAATGACTTTTTTTACTTTTTTATTGTTACCATTGCCTTCCTGATCCGTTTTTTCTTCTACCTCTAGAATAGTATTTTCATCAGTTACTTGCGCATTTGCTGAAATACAAATAGAAAGTATTATGAGGATTGAACTAATTTTTCTTATCATAGGGAGAATGATTGATACCATTAGGATATAGGGTACTACAAATTTTTAAACAAAACACAAAGTTAATAAATAAGCTTAGATTTTTGAAAATTTAGCCGGTAATGTGATAACCCCCGTCCACATGTCTAATTTCTCCAGTAATTCTTAGGTCAGGTCTAAATAAATGAACCACTTCAAAAGCAAGATCTTGGGGTTTTGCATTTCTCAGAGGGCTCATTTTGTCCGAAATTTGAACATCTTCTTCATTTAACGTTGCATTTCCAGCCTTACTTCCCATATATGGCGAAAACCTTAGTGCATTCACACGTATATTATCGGATCTACCAAGTTCATCAGCTAATTCTATCGTAATTCTTTCCAGTGCAGCTTTGGCAATACTAATGTTTCGGTAAGGATGAAAGGTTACTTTAGCTGCTGCGATATAACTAAGCGAGCATATGGATGCGCCTGTTTGAAGAACATTATACTTAAGCAGGTAATGAGACAATCTAATCAGTGAATAGGCAGATACATCCATCGTATCACAAAATTCTTCTTTTGTGACTTCTAATAAAGGTTTTACCTTTTTGTTTCTAATGGTTTTATCCATCGCTATAGCATGTAAAAAACCATTTAATTGTATATTTTTTTTAGAAAGATTACGTGCAAAAGAATCCATATTTTCTTCTAAGGTAACGTCCAGTATTTCTACCGATACATCTCCTAATTCATCAAATACTGATTTCTTAAAATCCTCAAAATTTTTTGTCAGAAATCCTTTAGCTTTTTCAGATAAATTGCTGTGATGTGAACTAAGTCCTAAGCCCGTGCAAATAACTGAGCCTCCTTGCTTAATAATTTCCTTTGCAACATACATAGCAAGAGATTGTTTATCTGCTATTCCAGTAATTAAAAAAGTAGTGTTTGTAAGCATAATGTTTTAGTTTAGTTAATGATAGATTACCACTTATACAAAGCAGTTCCCCAAGTCCAGCCAGCTCCTACAGCTGCAAATAATAGTAAATCTCCCTTTTCTAGCTCATTGTTTCTTAAAGTTTCATCTAGTATTATTGGGATGGTGCCACCGGATGTATTAGCGAATCGTTCCATATTAGTTTTAACTTTTTCAAAAGGCATGTCAACTCGTCTTGCAACTTCTTGAAGTATTTTTATACTTGGTTGATGTGGCAACAAAAACTTAACCTCATCTACATGTCTTTTATTTTTCGAAAGTATTTCAGAAATACATTTAGGAACCACCTTAATAGCTGTTTTATAAACTTCAGGACCATTCATCTGAAAGAAATGATGACCATTATCAATAGTTTCTTTTGAAGCAGGTTGTTCTGACCCTCCAGCAGGAACGGTAAAATGTTCTTTCCCTGTTCCGTCTGTATGTAATATAAAATCGATAAACCCTTTGTCTTCAGTTGTGCTAGAAAGTACAATTGCTCCGGCACCATCTCCAAAAAAAACAGCATCTCTTCGCGACCAATCTGTTATGGTTGAAAAAGTGTCTGCTCCAATAATCAGAACATTTTTATACATTCCAGATTTAATGTATTGTACTCCTGTAGAAGTTGCAAATAATGCTCCAGAGCAAACCGCAGAGATATCAAAAGCCACTGCATTTTTTGCTTTCAGTTTTTCTTGAACAAAACAAGCGCAAGAAGGGGCTAGTCGGTCTGCAGTTGCAGTTGCTAAGATAATTAAATCAATTTCGTCTGGGGCTAGATTCGCATTTTGAATTGCTGACAGACCTGCTTGATAAGCTAAATCACTTGTGGTTTCTCCAGTTGAAATTCGACGTTCTTTGATACCTAAATTTTCATAGATCCATTGATCTGAAGATCCTACACGTTCAAAAAAATCATTTTTAACAATATTTTTTGGTGCATAAGAACCTGTTCCTCGTATGTAAGCATTTACCATAGTACAAAATTAGCTTATAAAATTGTACTTTTTTTTTAGGTTGATCACTATTAAAATGAAATAATTGATGATTATTGCGATAACTAAAAAAATAAAATATGCAAAAAACAGATTTGATAAATTTTGTTCTAATATACCTACTTAAAATGCTGTATTCGTAACTTAAATGGTCCCTTTTTAGTAGTTTTTTTCAATTTTATGGACTTATTTGCCTGATTAATTTGGTCAATATCACTTTTTTTCTTTTTGAAAGTCTTTTTTCAATCTATTTAGACGGCACTTAATTATTTAAGTTAATAATTTCGGTGACAATCTTTTCATTCAAAGGCTTTTTAATGAATTTCTTAACTATTTGTAGTTTTTCTGCTTTCATTTTGTCTCTTATATTTACAGATGATGTAAGCATTACGATTAGAATAGTGGCTGTTATCTTTTTATCAAGTTTTTGGAATTCTTTTAAAAAGCGCCATCCATTCATTTTAGGCATATTAATATCCAATAATATTAAATCTACCTTATTAGTATTTGCTGCCAGAAACTCTAACGCTTTTTTGCCATCTTGGAATGTAATTATATTTTTTATTATATTATTTCGTTTAAGTATTATTTCTAAATAAATATTTGTGAAAAGGTCATCGTCAATCACCATTACTCGTTTTAATTTTTTCATTATAAATCATTTAGATATTGTAAAATAAAATGTTGTTCCTTTTCCTAATTCTGATGTAAGCCATATTTTACCATCGTGTAATTCTATTATCTTTTTACAATGAGCTAGACCTATACCTGTTCCTGAAAATTGATCACGATTATGCAACCTTTGAAATACTTTAAAAATTTGATCACAATCTTCTTTGGCTATTCCAATTCCATTATCGTTAATCGAAAATTCATATTGTCCAAACTTTTCAGTTGCATTAATAATAATTGTTGGTTTTTTATTTTTATTATATTTTATCCCATTAACTACAAGGTTCTGAAACAATTTAATTAAGTCAGTTTCAAATGCGATAATTGTTAGAGGATTTCCGATATAGTTGATTTTTACTTCTTTTTGTACTATTAAATTGTTAAGGTCAATTTTAAGATTTTCAATTAGTTGATCTACATCTATTTTTTTCTTCTTTTTTTCTTTACCTATGGATGAATATTCAAGGAGTGCAATTATAAAATCTTTCATACGATAGGAAGAATTAATAATTATCTCAATACTTTTTTTGCCAATTTCGTCAAGGTTGTATTTACTACTTTCCAATAATCTTGAAAATGAAATAATTGAATTTAAAGGTTCTTGTAAATCGTGAGATGCTATGTAAGTGAACTGTTTAAGTTCTTTATTTGCTTTCTCTAATTCAATTTTTGCTTTCTCTAATTCTGTAACATTACGGAGTTGAACATAGACATAGTTTTTCATAATACCATGAACAGAACATTCATAGGTTCCTGCAACCATATGATTCGAATATTCAACAAGTCCTAAATTTATAAAACCGCCCTCATTAGCAATTTTCATGTACGTGTCTATAACCATGAGGCCTCCTTCATGTTCATATGCCTCAGGTGCTATTTCTATTATCTTTTTGCCTAAAACCTCTTCTTTTTCTTTTCTCATTTCATATAATAGAACCTTATTCATAAAAACATAACGTATACTTTTATTATCACTTAGGTCAGATACATGAAAGATACCAATCCCAACTGTTAAGTTATTTGCTACTTTACTTATAAGCTCTAAATCAAACTTTTTAGACATATTAGAAGTTTTTTTTAAAATGTTGTAAAACGCTAAAATTAAATGTGCTGCCTACAATATGCTACATATATAATTATTTACTTGTTTATCAATTACTATTATTCGATAACAATTGTATTAGTTTGTTTTTATCTAAGATGAAGAGTTTTTTAACTACTTACTGCTTGGAAGCTATAAGCCAATCCTCTTTTTGTTTAGAAACGGGAGAACTTTTTTGGATACCTGCATAGATATCACTCATTAATGTATTCACCCCTTCTATTACATTTAATGTAAATCGTTTTTTGTTTTTCTTAATGGCTCCATTTGGTTTATGGGTATAATTGTAGGAAATCATTTCTTGTATATCGTAATTTCCAGTTGTCAAATTTAGTACTGAAACACCAATTTGATCCTGATTAAATTCAAATTCAACTTGATACGAAGCACATGTCTTGATTCCTTCCCATTTGTATAATTTTGAATTAGTTTCTATTTTTAATGTTTCACCTTCCTCTTTAGTTAGAAAAACAAAACATGAGTTTTGGTAATTTTTTTCTAAAAAATTTATAGTTCTGTGATACAATTCCTTTGGAGTTCCTGCTACTTCAAATACCAGCTGTTGATTATTTAAATCGCTTTGTTGATTTTCTGGAAATGAAAACTTGTTGTTTTGTGCATTTATTCCATTAGATAGCATAACTACAATAAGTATTAATTTTTTCATTTATATTTTATTATTATTTTTTGTTTTAATAGGTATTAACATATGGTTAAAATCGACTACAAAACTATGCAACTTAAACTTACTAAACAAGTAAAACAGAAAAAAACTATCGACAAAATACATTTAACTGTAGGTTAAATGTTTTTAATTGTAGATTAAATGAATTTTGTGAGTTTTTTTACAAAAATAGCTTAAGTGTATATAAATATTTAAAAGAACCTCCTTATCTTTAAACACTCCTCAATAATAAAAACGAATATTTTGAAAAAAAACCATTCATTTTTTTCAATAAAGTCTTGGAATATAGAGGATCGACCAAGAGAAAAATTATTGATAAAGGGTATAAGTTCGCTGAGTAAGACAGAATTAGTTGCCATTTTAATTGGTTCTGGTAATAAAGATGAAAGTGCTGTAGATTTAAGTAAACGAATACTGGCATCTGTCGATTTTAGTTTGCATGAATTAGGGAAACTTACCGTAAATAAATTAATCGAATTTAAAGGCATTGGTGAAGCAAAAGCGATTACTATTGTAGCTGCACTCGAATTGAGTAGAAGGAGAAGAAGCGAAAAAGCTTTGGTTAAAAAAACAATCCACTCAAGTCGTTCTGTTTTTGAATTAATGCAACCAATCATTGGCGAGTTATTTCATGAAGAATTTTGGGTCATTTACCTAAATAGTTCTAATAAAGTTTTAAAAAAATCTTTTTTAAGTAAAGGAGGCATTACGAGTACCTCCGTAGACCTTCGATTAATTTTGAAGTCTGCCTTGCAGTTAGGCGCAGTTGGTTTAGTATTAACTCACAACCATCCTTCCGGAACATTAAAACCCAGCGATGCAGACAGAAATATTACAAAAAAAATAAAAGAAGCTGCTGAACTTCTGGATTTAAAAGTAGTAGATCATTTAATAATAACCGAAAATTCGTATTTTAGCTTTGCTGATAAAAGCCTACTATAGGATCCTTATGCTATTAATATATACATCAAAACCTACCCAGCGAATTACCTATATTTTTAATCATATTTGTAAACGAATTCTAGGTTTAAAAATTAATTTTACTTCAAGTATAGAGGAATTTATAGCTTATTCTGGACCTAAAATATCGTACGGAAAAAAAGAACTAGGGAATGAATTATTTTTTCAAAGTGCAGAGTTATTATTTCAAGAAGGATTTGATAGTATTGATGTTATAGTTAAAGACTGGGAGGAAACAAAATGTTTTTTTGCAGTGGGAAAAAACAGCTCACTTCCTTTTGATATATTTTCTGCCAGTTTTTACCTTATATCTAGATATGAAGAATATTTGCCACATGTAAAAGATCACAAGGGGCGTTTTTTAGCCTCGGAGAGTATTGCTTTCAAAGCTGGATTTTTAGAATCACCAATCGTAGATATTTGGGCATATAAATTTAAAGAATTGTTATTAAAATATTTTCCTGAACTTATATTTAAAGATAAAAACCCAAATATTCATATACTCGTAAATGCAAGTTATCCTTTATTATATAAAAGTAAAGGATTGTTGAGGACCAGTATAGCGTATCTTGATGATCTAATAAACTTTAACTTAAAAAATATATTTAATAGAACGACAGTACTATTTAGTTTTAGAAAAGATCCATACAATACTTTTAATTGGATTGTAAACACCGTCAAAAAAAGTAAGAATAAACTAACGGTCTTTTTTTTATTAGGAGATTCTAAAAATTATCAAGAAAGTTTAAATTCACAGAAGTCAGCGTTAAAATTACTCATTAAAAATATTGCTGACTACAAAGAAATTGGTTTACTCTTTTCGTTTGATGCATTACAAAGTTTATTCGTTCAAAATGAAGAAAAGGAAAAAATAGAAGCTATCATCAATAGAAGGTTAGTGAGTTCTATAAATGATCAATATTTAGTGAGTTTACCCCATAATTATCGAAATCTAATTGAATTAGAAGTTAAAAAAGATTTTACCATGGTTTATGAAACGACAATTGGTTTTCGAGCAAGTACTTGTACTCCTTTCCTATTTTATGATTTAGATTACGAAATTGTGTCTCCACTATTAATTCATCCAATCGCAATGACGACCAAAGCCTTTGAAAATGTTTCTACTTCTAAAAAAAGAGATTTTGTTGAAAAAATTAAAAATTCTGTATTGGATGTAAATGGTACTTTCTCGATGATCTTTTATAATTATAATTTTATTAATTCTAAACGAAATATGGTTTGGAAGAAGTTGTTTTCGGATCTCAATAAACTCCAATTAAATGAATAAAAAATTAATAGTGAAAGATATATTTTTTGATTTAGATCACACCTTGTGGGACTTTGATAAAAACTCAATGCTTGCCTTTAAAAGAGTTTTTAAAAAATTTAAAATAACTATTGAATTTGATGCTTTTTTAAAAATCTATGAACCAATTAATGTAGAATATTGGAAGAAATATCGGGAGGATAAAGTAAGTAAGGAGAACCTTAGAAGAGGAAGACTTATAGATTCATTTAATTTTTTTGATTTAATTTATACGACTGAAAAAATTGATGAAATTGCAGATGCCTATATTCAAGAACTCCCTTTTGATAATCATCTTTTTGAAGGCGCTTTAGAAATTTTAGATTATTTAATTTTAAAATATAGGCTTCATATTATAACCAACGGGTTTGAGGAGGTTCAACATAAAAAATTAAAGAATAGTGGAATTGACCATTATTTTTCAACGGTTACTACCTCAGAAGAAGTGGGTTTAAAAAAACCAAATCCAAAAGTATTTTTGACTGCACTAAACAAGGCTAATTCCTTACCTACTCAAAGCGTCATGATTGGAGATTCTCTTGAGGCAGACATTCTAGGCGCTAATAATATCGGAATGCAAACCATTTTTTACAATTACAGGAATGAAAGTATTTCAAAAAAAATCAAATCAATAGATTCACTTTTAGAAATAAAGAACTATTTGTAATAATAGGGTTTTTATTAACGTTATAAAAAATAAAACCCCAGCTTATGAAAAAGAATTTATACTTACTATTCTTATTCACCGTTATTGCATTTCTGTTTAGTGCTTGTGTAAAAGATACCGACTTTAACCAAACAGACGATATAGCATTAGCAACAGTTTTAGAACTTGATTTTATTTTTTTTAATATTAATTCACAAAACTTTACAGATTTAGGTGTCAACAATACAACTGTATCGGATACCACTGATTTAGATTTTTTAGACAGCGAAATAGTTTCTGAAAATATTATTCGAGCAGATTTCTATTTTAGAAACACCAATAGTTTTCCGGTCACTTTTTTAGCTCAATACCAATTTTTAAATGACAATAACGAAATTAAATACGAAGTAATTGTGCCTGTTCAGGCAGGCAATAACATTGATCCCGTTATCACTGAGTTTACTGAGATTATTGAAAATAACGCTCTTGTCAACTTTACTATGGCTACTAAAGTGGTGGTAAATACCATTGCAACTTCATCCCTTAATAATATTAATGGAAACCTAGATTTGCAATCAAAAGCTACGTACTATCTAAGAATAGAAGAATGAAATACCTTCTCTATTGTGTCTTTTTCTTCTGGGGATTCTTACTTTTTTCACAAAATAAGGAGGTTCTTTATGGATTAGATGAAACACCTCAGGCTTTATTGCTAAATCCAGGGGCTAGAGTTTCTAATTCGTTTCATATAGGAATACCATTAATATCGCATTTGCATTTTAACGGAGGATCTTCAGGTGTTTCTGCTTATGATATATTTCAAAAATCTAGTGTCGATATCAATACTCCAATTATAAATACGATATCCGAATTAAACGACCGCGACTTTTTTACAACGACACAACAGTTAGAAATTTTAAATTTTGGTTGGAAAAATAAAAAAGAATTTTACTTTTCAGGGGGACTATATCAAGAATTTGATTTTGTGTTCTACTTTCCAAAAGATCTTGCTGTATTGGCTTGGGAAGGTAATGCAAATTATATTGGCAAAAAATTTGATCTAGGCGAAATAAATACTAGGGGGGATCTTTTAATGGTGTATCATCTAGGCGCTACTAAAAGATGGAATAAAAAATTAACCATAGGTGCTAGAGCAAAAATTTATTCAAGTCTACTTAGTTTTAGTAGTACCGATAATTCAGGAACTTTTGAAACAAGAATTAGTGAATCTGGAAATAATATCTACGAGCATCTAATTAGT
>JAAEPP010000161.1 GCA_024232495.1 Flavobacteriaceae bacterium | reverse complement strand
GTCAAGAACTGTGTCGTATCTTCCCTTTTCAACAGAGCGAAATCCATCACGAGCGGTCTTGAAGATCTAGATAGAGAATACAAAAGGATCTCAAGTGTTCTTCAAGCCAATGAATATAAACAAGATCACATTCGTAAAGTCACTAAGAGAATGTCAAAACCCAGACAAAATACTGAGGTTGACAAAGAGGAGCCTATATGTTCGATGAACCTACCATACATCAGAGGGACAAGTGAAAAGATCCGTCGTTCTTTGTCCAAACAAAATATAAGGTGCACTTTTTATTCCCTTCATACACTGAAAAAGTCACTTTCAAGACAAAAAGACAAAGTTGACGATCTAGAAAAATCTAATGTCGTATACAAAATACCATGCAAAGATTGTCCCAAATCTTATATAGGACAATCGAAAAGAGAAACAGGAACCAGGCTCAAAGAGCATATGGCGAATGTGATCCGTGGCCGTTATGACAAAAGTGATCTTGCCCGTCATTGTTGGACGGAAAATCACCAGATGGATTGGGACAATATCTCAGTGATTGATGAAGATAAGAACTGGAAGAACAGACTAGTGAAAGAGAGCATCCATTCCGTTCTATCTACCCCTTGTATCAATCAGATATCGTACACAATCCCAAAAATCTGGTTAAACAATGTCAAGAGCACCGAACGCAATTTTGGCGCCACTAATGATAGAAATTAAGCGCCAATTTCTCAGAAACCTCCTTTGAGGTTCGCTCAGTGTTCACACCTCT
>JAAEPP010000160.1 GCA_024232495.1 Flavobacteriaceae bacterium | reverse complement strand
CGGATTGACGGACACCGGCCTGCTCGCCCTCTCCAAGCTCGGGATGTGCAAGGCCCCGAGGACGCTGCTCAACACCAAGGACAACCCATTCCTCGTAGTCGGTATATACAGTCGTCTTTAATCTGGTTTGGACCGTCTATACCTCCTCTAAAGCGCGTCTTCACAGACAGCTCTGAACGGACGAGCCGCCATATGGGACAAATCAGCGAGGATGGGGAAGATTCAAAATACATGTCATTTTTGTTTACTTTTGAATCTCTGTGTGTGCCCAGATTGACTTAGGTGACAGAGCTGGGGGGTGGCTCCCCAGGCTCCAAAAATGTACGACAGTATGAAACTGTCATCAAAATTGACTGACTCCACCTGGATGGCCAGGTGGAGGCTCGCCAAGTGGAGGCTATTTCAGGTGTATGGTAGACTTATAGTGGTTGAACAGTAGACTTATAGCACTGCCCTGTGTTGCGGGGGGAGGCTGGGATCCTCCCGTGATCCTCCTGTGATCCTCCTGTGATCCTCCCATGATCATCTCATGTTCCTCCCATGATCCTCCTGTAATCAGACCATGATCATCCCATGATATTTCGTGATCCCCCCATGATTCTCCCAAGATCTTCCCTTGATCCTCCCTTGATCCTCTCATGATCCTCTCATGATCCTCTCATGATCCTCCCATGATCCTCCCATGATCCTCATGTGATCCTCACATGAGGTCCCACCAACTATTGTTTCCAAAACCAGGTGCTACGGCCGCTATAAGTCAACTCTTCAACCACTATAAGTCTACCATACACCTGAAATAGCCTCCACTTGGCGAGCCTCCACCTGGCCATCCAGGTGGAGTCAGTCAATTTTGATGACAGTTTCATACTGTGCTACATTTTTGGAGCCTGGGGAGCCACCCCCCAGCTCTGTCACCTAAATCAATCTGGGCACACAGGGAGCTTGAAAAGTAAACAAAAACGCCACATATTTTGAATCTTCCCCCATCATGGTGATTTGTCCCATATATACATTTTTTTTTAAATATTTTTTGAGAGTTACTGGTCCCCATTTGTACACAGACAGACAAGATAAACAAAGACCAGTTACACACATTCCATTACCCCGGGGCCAGGGTTATG
>JAAEPP010000159.1 GCA_024232495.1 Flavobacteriaceae bacterium | reverse complement strand
TTAATGCCTTTTGTGCTGCTTTTTCTGTGCGACACAAGATCAAGATGTCATCGGCATATCTCACTATTCGGTGATTGCGCCTTTTCATTTCTTGATCAAAAGCATCAAGGTAGATGTTCGCTAACAAATGGCTAATTACGCCACCTTGCGGACTACCCACCGTACTGCCTTCCCAGTTATGCCCTATCATCACCCCACTGCTTAAGAACTGATTGAGCAGCCTTAAAATGCTACCGTCTGTCACTTTTCGTTTGATTCTTCATGATGACATTAGGTGTGCTAGCCTGTTGGCAATCTGCCTAAGCGGTCATTCATTACTCCATTGCTCGGCCTTCAATTCTCAGCGTCCACATTCCTGCTTAGCCGTCACTTTTTGCCTATTTCCGTCGAAATACTTGTGAGCCAATAAGTTAATATCAACGCCTTTCATACGCTTAAAGAATACTTCCCCCCTGCGCAGTCAATTAAAGCTTTTGGCTAAAACTGACTCTATCAAACATACTGTTGATAGTCGGCTTGGTTTTATCCTCCGCACCATTACTGGCTTTCACAGGCCTAGCCTTACTCACTACT
>JAAEPP010000158.1 GCA_024232495.1 Flavobacteriaceae bacterium | reverse complement strand
TCATTTTAAATCTAAGATAAGCGCATTCGATGTAATACTTTTTGATTTGTCATCATAAATGTAGGGTACCCCCAAGGAATTAGAAAATTCTGAAAATTTAAAAAAGTTAATCACACGTTTTTGCCCATAAATCAAAAACTATTTAACTCATTGAGTAGAATTTTGTATGGAACAAAGAAGAATAAAATTTCCTTTATTTTGATACCAAGTTAAACTAAATAGATAAAAAACTTTCTGATTTATGGGCAAAAACGTTTGATAAACTTTTGAAAATTTTCAGAATTTTCTAATTCCATGGGGGTACCCTACATTTATGACGATAAATCAAAAAGTATTACATCGAATGCGTTTATCTTGGTTTTAAAATGAACGTATTATGTTGCTTGATATGCCGGAATGGTTTTGAATACTATATTCTGTGTCAAATTATTGTTAAAAGCTGAAATAACGCTTATTGGCTAATTTTGCGTCTAAAGCATTAATTGGTGTTTTAAGGGGCTTATTAAAATAGAAATATT
>JAAEPP010000157.1 GCA_024232495.1 Flavobacteriaceae bacterium | reverse complement strand
TGGGCTCCGAAACATCCAATTGTGGTCGCTAGAAGCTGCCAAAGATGTGAAAATGTGCAAATATAAAAATCCTGACAAAAATAAATTTTGTTCGTTATTTCAAACAATCTTGTTTTTGCCCATCAACAATAGTTTTAAACATATAGTCTGGAAGCGTATTGAGCAGACGCTTCTAGGCTATCCACTTTCGACTATTGTCGGAAGGCAAAAACACATTTGTTTGAAATAGTGAACAAAATATTCTTGAATTAGCTGATTTTTTCAGCTTGAATTTAGCCCTATCTACCACCCTTCTCGCCCCCCAAATGTGATTTCAACTATACCAGAAGGCCAAGCTTGGTAAGCCTTGCCATATTTACCAATTGGATAGTGGATTGTGCATGTTTTGCTGGTGGTCAGATTAGTTTGTAGACATGTGTGGCGGTTTGGAAATGTATCCCATAGCTGACACCTCCTCATAGGCTAATAGGCTAATATGATAATAGGCTAATAGGCTAATAGGCTAGTTCTAGTGTGTCTCTAAGGTATCTTCTAAGGTATCTTCTAAGGTATCTAATGCTTCTAGGGTCTAGGTCTAGGTCTAGGGTGGTCCACTAGGGTACTAGGGTGTTCCACTAGGGTACTAGGGTGGTACTAGGGTGGTACTTTTTGCTACTTTTTGCTACTTTTTGCTACTTTTTGCTACTTTTTGCTACTTTTTGGTACTTTTTGATACTTTTTGGTCACTAGGGTACTAGGGTGGTACTAGGGTGGTACTTTTTGGTACTTTTTGGTACCAGGTGGAGGCCTCCCGAAACCAGGTGGAGGCCTCCTGAAACCAGGTGGAGGCCTCCCGAAACCAGG
>JAAEPP010000156.1 GCA_024232495.1 Flavobacteriaceae bacterium | reverse complement strand
TTTTGTGATATGAACTGCAGAGTTTGTAGAATTAAATCAAATAATTTTTTTAAATGCAACCAATACTGCTGATACTATAGATCTTTCATACACAATAAATATTGTCAAATTTTAGATTATACCGTGATCTGACGAGTGTTTACATTCAACAAAGCATAAATGTATCGCAAAAGCAACATAGTGTAGTGGATACATTTCACAGTAGCAAACCATAATAAAAAGTATATCAGCAACATCAATCGTGTCAAATATGACATCAGGTGCAATTCCAACTCGAACGTTATCTGATTCATACTATATTTTATTGTTTTCTTTCGTTCACTCCTGCTCACTCAGTTGTTAAAGTACTCAGTATTTCTTCATTTCTTCTTCTCGCATAAAAATTGTAACTTAGCAACAGTTTCATAGCTATACCTTTCAGCTACTAAATGTGTTCTAATGATGACCAACAATTTTACTTCTGAAACTAGCAAATCCTTGAAATTGTTCGATCTCGATGGAATGTTTGAAAATTGATAGCAAAGTCTATCAGTCCTTCTTCTTTTGTGGAATGCAGGGTATGTTTCTCATGTTCAATTCACGCATTTTTTATAAGTTAATACTTTATAAGCAAGGCTGTACACGCTTTTTATAAAGTAGTACACGCGGCTTTTAAACATTCTTCGATTTTTATCCTGACATGTTCTTAGATTGTTCTTAATTTTGTAGTACTTTTCAATACTGATTTTGCTATCAGTTGCATTAATTATTGCAAATTGCCACTTTTCTGGCCCTTCTGACTTCCCAGTGTGCTGCCAATATGCTTTTTATATTTATTATTCATTACTATTCATACATTGAGCAGTAATAGTCAGCTTGAGGAATGTTCTTAGGTTGTTCTTTACAATGGACAAAATCAGGCTCGTGTTCTTATAAAATTGTTCTTATGAAAAAGAGTGTATTTCACTGTTGACAGTAAGACGCAAACGCTTTCAGCAGTTATTCTGTTTCAGTATTTGTATCGATTTTTCTCACCATTCTCAAGTTTCTAGCTACCGATCAAAGACTGGATGAATATAAGAGACAAATTGCAGTAATAAAATCCAAAATAAATCATCGGACAAATGAATACAGGAATATCAATAGCAATTAATTCAAGATAAATCTATTACATAGGTACTATCCACACGGATCTAAAAACTGGCATGTCTAAGTTCTTTAGCGAATCATCACCTTGCTGCATCAGGTGGGTGGTTCATTTTGGACTTTTGATGGAGAACGTTCTTAAAAAAACAGAGGTGTTCAATCCTCTTATTTTCTTTGCTATGTTAATCCTCGTAATCAGCAAGGATTGAAAATACTCATTTTTAGCATCTAGCAACCCTCACTTGGCATTTTTGAAATTCTCTATTTGAGATTACCCATCATCAAGTCGATAAAATAACCTGCTTGTGGTCCAACGGGTGCAAGAGAATACAAGCCGAAAAAAGGGGGAAGTTGGTATCCAGCAGCATGCTCCTCACTGTTTCAAGCCTTCCTTTTCGTGCACTGGTGTGGATGTTACGATAAACCTAAAAAGTGTTGTTGAAACAAACCCAAATCTTCTCTTAAAATACATTTTCTATGAGTACTTTATTAAGTGTGAAATGTTCTGAAATCATATTACACGCATTTTTTATAAGGACCCTAGTTCAGGGCCTAGTTCTTAAGGTCCTTGTTTTACGAGCTCTTTTTACCACTTTGTAGATCTTAGATTTCCTTCATAAGTACCTAATTTCCAATTGCTCATTTATTGGATAGGGAAATTTAAATACAACATTTTGCAATGAACTCGTGATAAGAAAACTTGTAAAGCTAACACAAAAAAGCTTATACAAGGTAAATGTTGGCAAAAACACATAAAGTTCTAATTAGAATTAAACAACCACAAAATGGATGCGAATTGAAGTTAAAACTGGAATTTCTCAAGTTGGGTTTCAGGGCAAGGCTAGTTTGACTAAAAGTCAATAAAACCTGTTTCCTGATTATCAATACCGTGGAAATATGAGTAAATGATATTTTAAATTGTAAAGTCCCTTAGTGATTTGACCAGAAGTAGTAAAAGCTCCTCTAGTTTTCAACCTTCTACATGTAGGCTCCTTATAATGGGTTCCTTATAAAAAAGAGGCGTGTAAATGTTTATGGCCGAGAGACTCTTCTTGTGCTTTGTCCATGCTGGTTGAACTCGATGTCCTGTTAATAGAGAGGATAAGAAAAGGTTCAAAAAGTTTCCGAAAGCTATTATCATTCACCTTCAATAATGCTGAGATTAACTAACGTCATTAAGTTTTCAATCCATGACAGTTTCGCATTGATTTAACTAATTTGAAACTTATTATGTGAAAATGTTTTATTTACGTGAAAAGATACTTACAGTGTTCTCAAAAAGATCGCTGGTTTCAGTCATGATTTGTTGTACAGGAGGCTAAAATATCAGAAAGGATGTTTCAGAATATATCTACGTGTAGAGGTAAAGCAGGAAACAAACATTTCATAACGGACTTAATCATGAAAGTGATTTTTTCAGAAAAACATTACAATCCTTAAAAAGTTTAGATACAGGTTCCAATGACAACTCGCTAAACGCGATCATAACTGGAATGACCAATACAATAAGCAACTCCAGGGGTGGATTAAATATATTAAGCAGCACCTATGAATTGAGCAACAACATAACAATAAAGCAATGATGTACAAGGGTACAGAAGAATATCTATATTTTGTCTATATTTCAAAGCTTAAGCAACTGTTAATAAGCTTCGAGAGTGGAAATTCAAGAGTAATACACGCTTTTTTCTTTATAAGGAACCTAGCTCAGGGCTTAGCTCTTTAAGTTCCTCATTTTGAGACCTCTTCTGACCACATTTCAGTTATAAAAAGTTCCTTAACAATTTCTTGATTTGAATGCTCATGTAGCAAGTTGATAAGAAATAGTACCAGCGTAAAACTCAGTAGAATTGCAATAAACTCTGGTAATTAAACATGTTACAACACAAATAAGCATAGGCCAGGTGTATATGCCATAACAGGTATACCGTTATAACGAGAGTCATTAAAGAAGTTGCATATCCACACCATTGATTAAAATACTATTATTGTAAAGTTCCTTAGTTATTAGACCTTTATTAGAAGAAGTTCCTTAAGTTTTTGACCTTCTAAAACTAGGTTCCTTATAAAAAATTCTAAAAAAGCGTGTAACGTTACTTTAAGTGTAGTGGGTTAAGTTGAAGCTCAATAGTTCAGACATATGCAGATGTATACTACTGGGCCTCTTTTAATAAACCAAAATATGTCTAAAACTTATAGCAAGGGGGTTCGCTCTTTTGTCACATGAGAAGTTTTTTAACACTAACCTGAATAGGTCGAAGATTGAGAATTGTACTGTAGGCTACCTCGTTGCGATCGACTCGATGATTGTTGAACGTCAATAGCTCAAAGTACAGAGGGATTTCCCCTGTTAGGCTTCCAACATAGTTATATACGGCCTGGAACAGATAGATTTGAAGACTAAGTTGATCTTTCAGAGAAATTCATATTCTGCGCTTTTTATAAAACAAAATTTTCAATGAGAGATGGAAAAGTTGCCCAGAAGTTGTTCAATATGAATTCAACCTTCTTACATTTGAATAGGGATAAATGTTTATAAAAATTTAAGTAGCCAGAGATTGTAGAAACAGCATTGATTATTTAAGCTTTTCGTCTGACACTCAACAGAGTGATACGCATCATTACCAATGATTCACCCCTTTCCGGATTGACCTATTTCGATCCACATCTGTGTATATAGATAAATCTTTTAGCTTATTGTTTCTTTCTCTTTCTGACGTATTACTCTGTTGAGTGTAAGACAAAAAGCTTGCGACGTCTATGAGTTTGTTTGGCTATGTTTCCAATATTTCTGGCTATTTTGAAGTTTGGTACCATTTAAAGACTGTTTTATAATAATAACTAAAGAGTTGTTTAGTTTTTGAGAATGCCAACAAAAACACGGCCTCTGTTCTTATAAGAATAATATCAGAATAGAGCATTTCTGCCCGAATATGTAGAAGAGTTTGTTAAAATCATACAGGGTTTCGGTAAGCTTGATGATTGCTAATGATACAAGGATCTGTACTACAAGGTCTAATGAAAAGCTGAAATCATCGAAAAACCCTCTATTATTGGATTGAAAATATTGTAACTTGTTGCGTTGTGCTGTAATGTATCTCTCTATAGAAAATAAATTAACTTGAGTAATTTTACCTCGAAGCGTGCGCCAGGGGGATATCGTCTCCTTATCACCCCAGCTCTATGTCTCACCGACACAATTATTGCTGGCGTACCGAGTGGGGGCTCTCCCAAAACTTTTGATCCTCTATTTCTTCGTAGCACCTATAAGATTAATTGGATGACAGGAAAACATTATAATGTGAAGCTTTAGTTCAATTTTTGGTGCTTATATTTTATTTATTTGTATTGAAATGGTCTTTAAAAGAAAGGCCTTTGTTGAATTTATCAATCGATGCAGGGCAAAATATTGTTATAATATTCTATATAAATCAGATCTGATGGAGATATCACTTAGCATGAAAATGCATGTTACAAGTACATGATTCCAGTTAAACAAGGAAATATAGGTGTAAATGTATTTATGACTAATGAAAACACAGCTATATATCAATGCAGTTATCTTTATATCCATTGACCGTACTGTGCGTAATTCAAATACTTCCTTACACTTTCTTATTAGAAGCAAAAGTAAAACAGTAGAGGGTATGTCTATATTTATCAACAGAAATAAATAGTCAGAAGAATATAATTGCATGGCCTGAACATTAAGTTATCGGACAGTTAATACAGATTTATTCTAATCACAATTTCTATTTTAGTGATCCATGATGGAGCAAGAAATGATTTTTTGTAAGTAACTGGACACCGGACAGGATGGTTTGATAGTTGCAATGGCTTAAATAATTCTTGCAATGCTGTAACATATAATGTATTCGAACAATCAGAACTTTTTTAATTCTACTACTGACCGTTCCTTTTATGAAAAAGACCCAACTTACTCTTTCCATATCCATAGGAAGGTGAAACTGCTGGGAAGATTCTCCACTACTAGCTTCCTGAAAGTAAATTATTCCATTCTTAAATTGTAATCTAATATTTTGCATCTACAGAAACGGGCAGCATGAACAATGCACAAATGGTTATATCCAGTTAGCTATGAAAATGTGTGAGGATTGGCCACAAAAATGAGTATAGGGTATAGAAATAAACTTACATATGTGGAGTAAATTAAGATTCATATTAATTCTTGATTTCTATTGAGCTCTGAGCCAAGTTTATTTTACTATTTTTTCACCATCAGCATTGAATATTGTAAAGACAATGTGAGCTATATACTATAAGATATTTTTTATTATAAATTCTATTATAAATTAAAAGAAAATAACAATTTCTGTTTAATGGGGAAGATTGGTCAAAAAACATTTTAAATTTCAACTCAAGAGAAAAAACTGACGAAAAAAACTGATCGTGTATTTCAGCCTTTAAACAATGTAACACAGAGTCTATTGTTTTTAGGATAACTTCGAATAGTACTTTCTTATTAAAATATACATTGGAAGAAAAACTTTAATGAAACAATTTTCTCAAAAGAAAATTCTTGTATATCATGTTTCTTTTAGGTGAGAGGAAAGGAAAAGAGAAACATTACAGCAAAATTATATACTTTCAAAGGAAGTTTAGTCCTTACCAAGGTTAATGACAAAGTTGTCTCATTTGTGATGTTTGTTTTTTCATTATCAATCCTATGGTGGAAAAGCAGTACTAAGAAGAAATGTTTACTTTTGGAATATTTTGGAGACTAAAATTTTGATGTCCTAAGTAAACATTACCAGCTAGGGATACTAAAGCTAGAACGGGCTAATTTTTTTGAAATTTTCACGGCATGGGCGTCATTACGCGGACTTCATCGCATCAGAAAGAACAATAGAAAACGTCACAAAAGCAAGAGTCGCATTTTTCTCAAACTTCCGCTGGAGAAACCCCCGAATTTTTTTACATAAATCCCCGTTTCTTGATGCGTAGAACTCAAATATCGCGTCAAAATAGTGGCCCGATCCCTGGAAATCCAAGAAATCGAAGTTTTAGCACGTTTGGGCTTCACAATTTTCAAGAAAATAATTTTTTATTAGCCAAAACAGACTAAAATTAGCCAGAACGAGCTAATTTTAAAAAAATTAGCCCGTTCTAGCTTAGTATCCCTAGCTGATTATGCCTTTGTGCCCCTGATATGTGATTGTGTTCCAATCGGGCCTTTTCTCTTTTGCAGTTTATATCCCTCCTTATAGGGATGTAAATGCTAGTTTCGTGTGAAGATGAGGTAATGGATTTGCAATTTTTTTCATAGTACTTGACTTATTGTCTATCTTTGAGTGGATATTTACTTCAGCATAACACTTTTCTATTTACCTGGGGTCAATTTCTGCAATGGCACTCACAGCTTCTACAGCCCTTCTCATGGTTCTGCCGACAGTTTCCTGGGACCACCTCATATCTAAACAAATGCAAGAAGGTTAAATAAATTCTAATTAAGCAGATTTCTTTAACATTAAACTATATAATTGAATATTTAACACCAATCTTGGGTTCTTATTTACTTTTTCTCATTTCAAATTCAAAGATTTATGAGTATTCTTTTACAAAATTCCAGTGCTACTTTTCTAATGACAATGGCATAAACTGACTACTACAAAGCTTCCAATATCTAATAAGCAGTCAACCTGAATAATGGTAATCATGATAAATAATAAAAATATTTGTCATCCAATGGGCTAAAAAGTGCGCAGAATTAGCACTAATTAAGGAACTATACTAACATATTAATCATTGCATAAGCATTATTCTAGAGACAATTACCCTTTAAAAAGCCAAATACTTCTATGAAACAGCATGAATCTACAACAACATAGGAAGGACTATTGGAGTTCTTGATTTCACATTTAGGAATTTCGTGAAGTTTAGCTTTATGAACTTAAACTGTTTGCCGATTAGTCCAGTATATCACCAGATAAAAAATACATGATGGATCTGTACCATGCATTAACAACATACTTTTTATTAAATGGAACATAGCAGATCTATCTTAACTTTTTTGATTCACATATAATCTTCAATCAAATTTTCCTAAGTTTTTGAAATATTGTCCAACGGATTCTTATGAAAGTTCTACTTTGAAAAATTGTATTCCTTTATCATTTATAATTATTTAGATCAATGAGACATTGAGTGTAATCCATAACTTACCTGAAAAATATATTCTCTCCAAACAGGAAACATTGGTACTTGAAGAAGGGATGCAAAACATTACCTGCGTTTTTGCTTCTCCACCTAGAGCAATGGTAACTGCAAACACAATTTTAGATTAATCAATAATTGATAAAGAGGAGACTAATCAACATCGATGGAGTAGATAAAATGTATATACAGATGAAATAAAAAACTAATCACAAATGTCTGAATAATAATACCCTAGACCCAATTAATGTGCCTATTTTTTCCTTACTATCCCTGTCTTTCTACACTCATCTTAAATTATATATATTCAAATTCATAATCTTCCTCTGCTTTTCTCTCGACCTGCGCAAGGTATACCTCAAATCTTTAAACCTGTCAGAAAAGCTAAGAAATCACTGTATCAGGCACATTGCAATTTTTCCAATTTCTAGTTTTAAGATTACGCAGCTTTATCTCTAGAGTTTTAATGAACCTTTTTCTTAAACCTGCTTTATTAGCAGAAAACTGTCATGATTGAATTTTCAATTCAGGGAATAAAGGATTAAGTAACATTGTGTTATAAAACTGTAAGTAAGAACGTTTGAGTTCGACATGCTAACTTGCAAAAGGCCAAGAAGACTTTATTTCCAGCAACAGTACGGAACCCTTAGTATAATGTCCCTTCGGTAAGGATGGTGGAGTAAGTTTTTTAGTCAACACCTAGAAGGTCAGCCATCCAGACACTTGCCCGTAACAAGCTTGCTTGACTTTGGTTGCATACTTTTTACTTTTTTGGCAACCGCTTGAGCCACTTATCCCACTTACTTCAAAGCTCTAGAAAACTGTAAGTTTGTGAGCGTATACCTGATGACTAAGATATACCATACCAATTGCAATACTCAGGACATCTCAGAATACTCAAGTTGTTGCTCAATTATAATTGATAGATTGGAATGGCTACCTACCAGAAAGCATGTCTTCACTCTCAACAGGAAGCGGCAAAACTATGCAGTTTTTTTCACATTTCAAGACTTGTAAAATGCTGAAAATAAACTATTTTATGAAGCAGAAGATATCTCAATTTTCACAAATGAATCATTGCATTTGACATTAACCATAACAAGTTAAAAATCAATATGACATTGTGATGGTTAATTTCATTGCTTTTATCAGGAAAAGCTTCAGATGAAAACCACTCTGGAGGTCAATTTTAAGCAATTTCAAAAATGGAACCAATAATTTACAAACATAATTTTTTCTGACATAAAACATTTTGACAAATCATTCATTATATTTTGGAAAAACCTTGTAATACTTTAAATGGCTGGATTTTTTAAATTGAATGTATTAATTTTCAAATGGACAGTCCTAAAAATCACGACCTTAACAAATTTTTCAAAATGATTATCTTTGAGGGAAACAGTTCCAACTCACATACAGAAGGCAGTACAAGCAGCCTTGGAGTAATGGAGCTTTGAAATATTTCAGAATATCTATTAATTCATTTAACCTTTTTTCAAACACACACTCGAGTATCTACTAATATTGAAGTACCGTAGATCAAAATTTTCTGTCAATAGAGGTTAACTCACCCTTGTATGTGAGGCAGTGTTCTCTGCTCGTATGCCAACACTGCAAGGACTCGTCGAAATCTTATGGCCTGCCTTGATGCCTGAAATCGTAAAAAATGTTTCTTTTAGTGTAAGGGTAGGGTAAGATTATCATATAAACAAACATAGTGTTGTAATGTATCTTGTTGAGTAACTCAAGGCATATGGTTGTTTCATATCTGGATGCCTTATTGTTTTTATATGGATACCTACACTGCTAATAAAATCTATTACCCCTTGAAATCAGCTGAGTGACCACAAAGTTAACATGCCTTGAAATAGACTTATTGGTAAACTTTGGTGATCTGGCTCTTCTTGAATGGTCAGAGTTTGATAAAAAAAAGTTCTAAAACTATTTTTCAAAATACTATGAACAGGATAACTACCTAACTATTGTAGATGTTGTATTAATTTTAAACCACAAAAGTACAATTGATTCTGACAGTCACCTTTGTATATTAAGATTCCAGAATATCTAGCTGTGATCCCAAAATAGGAGATGAAATGAAGATTCAGTGATCATAGGCTACTAATAAAAATTGGTGAACACACACGCTAAATGGTATGTATATAACAGGATGAAAAGGTCTAAACAGGATATAGCGATTATCAATTAGAATTACCATTTCAAAATTCATATTGGTCAAATTTTGAGCCACTGCTAACAATTCTGTTGATGGGGCAACATCTAGACAGAAGTCAAGGTTTCTATCCAAGCCTATCATACAGAAGAATGATAATAATGCACAAAGGGTATAAGGATTTGTGGTAGGAGTGTACTGGTGATCATGTTCACAAATTTTGTGACAATGATTGCTCAAGCTCTGTGAGAAATCAACATCAAAGCAGCAATCGTCAGAAATTTCAAAAATGTGATGAAATGAGCAAATTGTGGCTTACAAAAAAGAACCCAAACCATTAATCATTATAATCATCAGAGTTGATTTTGTATGAAAGATGCAGTGAGTTTGATTGAAATATGAGCATTGTTGTTGCTCTCAACAAAATATAAAAGATCAGTGTATTTTAGCTTAAAGCCTTGATGCCTCAAATTAAATGTACCAAGCTGATAAGAAAACCGAGAAGAATGCCCATACATGTTTTTTATAAGAAACCGGTTTATAAGAAACCTAGTACTAGAGCCCCAAAAATTTAAGAAACTTTTAGAGCTACATCAATATGTTTAAGAAACTCCAAGAAAAAATAACAGGACTTTCTGAGCCAGAAAGTAATATATCAACAATACATTTTTGCTTGATTTAGGAATGCTGGATGATGAGTCTACTTGTATTAGTAGGTGGGTTTCACTTACATACAAGAAATATGCTAGGGAAAGTGCAAAATTTTGTGTTAAGTGCGTATCTAAAATAAGAAACTTTTAGTACTAGAAACTGGTGAAAAATTAAGAAACTTTTAATACTAGGACCCAAGCTAGGTTTCTTATAAAATAAATAAATTTATGATTTCTGGCATTTGTCATAAACACATAGTCTCTCTGCAAAACATATATACCATAAAAATATTGATACCAACAAGAAGTACTCAGTTTGTAACTCTTAGAAGCTGCCCAACTTATTATATCTAAGATTGCGTTTATATTATGAAAATGTGCCTCATAGAATTGATTGAATAACCAGAAAAACTAGTGAGTATTTTGGCACTCCCTTTTGTCAGCCATAAAAAGTGCTTCTTTTGCAATATATCATGTAAATCACATCATTGTTGTAAGTTAACAGTTCACAAACTTTTGACATAGAATGGGAAATATTATTGATTAAACACAGATTCAAATAATGTAAGCCACACTTTTGCTCATTTATCATCATGTAACCCACTTAAAACTCCCCATTTATCAAATTTCAATCATATAAGATTGGAGTTGAAAAATAATTATTCACAAATCTCAATCAGGTTTGATTTTATGGCTTCTCAAAAGTTACTAGTTTTGTAAGCCACTATGACCGTCAGCCACATAAATTACTTATATCTCATACAAAATCGTGACTGAAATTGGTAATGTCACAAAACAGGGTTCAGTTTTTGAACATGATCTGGTAATATTTTTTTGATAGGTTCTGTCTTCATCCCCTTTGGTCATGAAAAAGATTGTCCATTTCTTAACAGTTAGAAATGAAAAGCCAAAATTGGGCTGAGCCAAAGTACTTGTACTTATGATGATAGTTAAATTGCTTTATCTATCATCATAAGTTCCCCAAAGTATGTACAAATCAATGTGAATTATATATATATAATATACTGTACCACTAATCTCTTCAGTATTGAAAACAAGTTGACTTGTCACTGTGCCAACTAAAAATAGTACAATTAATAAGTCAATTTGTGTTGCAAGTAAATAAATGCTAGATAGTTTAGATACTTTTTTTATAAGGGACCAGTTTATAGGGAACCTAATACTATGATTTCTGGTAGAGTACAATTGATTATTTTGTTGAATCATTTTCTTTATTGATAGAAAACAAGAGAGAATTTAGTAACACGGAATCGCAATATCTGTTACCTTCTGTAAAATCATTTATATCAATGCTTTCCTGTGGACTAGCATCTGGGGTATGCTCTTCTGTGTGTCCTGTAAAATAAGTTTTAAAATCAGGCTAATTCTTATAAAATCATCAATTAACATACTGGAATTCATACAATTTGGGAACAGTTTATCTATGTCACAAAGAATGAGATAAAGAAGTTCTGCACACATGATAATGTAAAATGATCTATTTGTTAGAACTCCTGAACCACCTTGTAGGGGTATGTATTTGGGGTTATGTATTTAGGGGTAAGTTTGTAGGGGTATGTATGTAGGGGTATGTAATCTTGCTATTGAAGAACCAAAATGGGCTTCAAAATGATAAGTAGGGCTTTTTTGTAAAGACTGATGCATTGATTCATCTCTTGTACTAGCCTTGGTATGCTATCTGTGACATCATAGCCTAATGCTATCATAGCTTTATATGGACATAATGTAAAGCCTTTTTAGAAAATTTTACCAATATCTGTTTAATGCTTATTGATTGCTGTATACCTGATACATTATCAGCTCTTAAACTTTGCTGTCGAGACTGGATGGGCTGGTCAACCAGGTTTTCGGATTGGTTTTCCTGATCAGTCAGCACAACTGAAAATTGAAGTAAATAATTTTTGATTGTACCAAATGACATGTAATACTATACTTCAAGAAATTTGGGAAGACGGTCATTGTTTATTCTAGCATACTCCACATAAGTTAAGTAGGATGCATTTTTAGGTTTTTTTAGAAACTAGAGGACTTCCAAGTAATGAAAAGTAACAACATATTATCAAAGAAAGAAAAACCACTTCAACTAACTGCTGCGTTGAATAAATTTATCCTTGCAGCAAAGAAATCAATAAAAAGCTAGAAAAGAAACACAAATATGTGCTATTACATATTTTTACTAATATTTTGCCCTGCTAAGCAAGGCTTCCTCAGAGAATGATTAAATGTAATCGAAAAAATATAAAATAGCACATATTTGTCTGTCTTTGCGTTGCAGTGTTTCTTTTCTAGCAGGTTACAACATGTTTGGACTTAGGGTTGTTTCATTGTCTTAGAATATTCAATCAAATCAACTGGATAATTGCCCAGCTGCTCAGTTGGTAGAGTACTAATGTATTGATATGTCTGTGGCTGTGTGTGCAGATTTTCCTCAGGATATCTTTCATTTTAATGACTATATATTGGGCTAGAAAATAATTTAACATAAAGCCTTTTTTACAAAATTGAGGAACATTGACCACAGAAATAAAATATCTTGACATTGGATTTAGGAGCATTTCCAATTCAGTTATCAAACAGATTTTCTTCATTCTGCCAAATAGAATGATGGTTTAAGGTAGATAAGAAGTTTAGAAACTTGTAAGGGAACTAATCATGGAAAAAGACAGATGTGTAAAGTTACAACAGAGCAATAGGCAGGGTCAAATATCTTATGAATTTCTATCTTCTTCCACTATGAAAGCAGTCTTGTAAGAGCTAGAGGCAAGGAAGTTTGTTTTATTGTTTCTGATATCTACACTAGCCTATAGAAAATATTGCACATGTTGATTCAAAATGGCAGCAAAACTGCTAGGGCTAGGCCTAATCTAAAATTACCCTAATTTGTGTCAGATAGCTAAAGAAACATAATTGTGTTGCGAAAATTAAGGAAATTTAGCAGACAACATATTTTAAAACAATCAGCAATAATAAATTGAGGGATAAATTATTCATGACTAGGGATTTGAGTGATGGTCAAAATAGAAGCAAGGACTTTTTGAAGAGTGAGTTGTTATCTAAAATCAGTGCAAAAGTGTTTTAAAAGTCATTACTCGGGCGAAGTGCTTTGTTACTTTGTTGCGACTGCTTTGAGGATCCCAAATGATTCTTGTATTCCCTGTATTTGGTGGCATGAGAGGAGAATGAAGGAGGCTCAAAACATTTGAAGGGAGGGGGAGCGAGTAATTTTTCACCTTGCACTCCACATCAGTTACAATTTTGTCATTTCAGGTAAGCATGTTGTTTGCTCTCCTTCTAATATCCCTAAAATTTACATCTATTGAGTACCTAAATTGGTTACTGACCTAAAACCCGGTAATAATGGTTACAATCGTGTGTATCAAAAATATTTCTTTATTTACAAAAATTTTCTTTAAAATTCAAGACTTCCTCCTCCCAGTAAAATTTTTTTGACTCCCTACTAAGTTCTCGCCCAACTACAGGGATAGCTAGTAATGGACTCATGGGGATTCTTAAAGCAGTTACAACAAAGTAACATAGCTCTTTGTCTGATTAACAACTTTTTAAAACACCTTTGCAATGATTTTAGATGACCACTCCTTCATCAAAAAGTCCTTGCTTCTATTTTGACCATCATTCAAATCCCAAGTCATAAATAATTTCTCCCTCAATTTATTATTGCTTATTGTTTTGAAATATGTTGTCAGCAAAATTTTCTAAATTTTCCGAACAAAATAAAATTTTTGTGAGCTGTCTGACACAAGTTATGGTAATTTTAGTTTAGGCCTAGCCGTAGCAGTTTTGCCGCCATTTTGAATTGGCTTGTGCAGTACTTTCAATAGTCTAGTGTACAAAAATAAAGATAAACAGTATAAAATTTCACTGAAGTTATGTTCTTCAACAGAAGAGTACACATTTAATTGAGAAGGGTAATGGCTGATACTATACTACTTCTCTGTTATAAAACACTTTCTTATAAAAAAGCGTGTACAAATTTTAACCCTGTCAACATCGTAGTATACTACGTCCTGACCTTACAGAACTATATAACTAGGCCTAAAAGGCTATCCTGAAATCGTTAGCTACATTTCACATTGCCTATAAATCATTAATATTCTGTAAATAATTTCAAAATGGCGTTCTATATAAACACGAGGAGAAGGTTTCTCCGATTTTTTGAAAGCTTCGTTTCCATTATGTTCTTCTTTTAGAAATTAACCGGCAACCATCTGAACGATATATTCTTCCATGTTATTTGTACGTTAGTGAATGATGTTAACAGGTAAAAGAAGCTGAACAAGAGATTCTGTATAACCAATGGTCCGGTTCTTATGCTAGACGTTTGAAGGAATCTTGATTGATGAACTCCAAACCGAAGACCCCAGCTGCAACGTCAAGCATTAACCATGGCCTTAATCCCTGGAAAATTTTATTTACAGAATCTCATTTTCATCTTCTTTTACCTATTGATATTAGTTATCTACGTAATAAAGGTGAGTTTTCTCTTAATTTCAAACGCATGCTAAAGGAGTTTGAACCAGTTTGTTTGCATGCGTTGCAGAGCCTTTTTGTAAGAAATTGTTAGTGGGGGGGGGGGGCAAATAAAAAAAAGGGATAATGGGAATTTCGGTCTCGTCATGATTTGCTGAAGGTTCACAAGCAATAAAGCTAAAAATCCAGGAGTCTGGGGGCTTACTTTGGGGGTGCTGTAAGCACCCAAGTGGGTCCAGGGGGCGAAGCCCCTGGAAGCTCTTGACATCTTGTCATTTTTGAGGTCTCAAAATGGCTAAGGATCCTAAAGTTTCTCTTGCTGCATATGTTAATAGCCCCTAGGAACGCCACTGTATAAGTAACTGATATAACTGGCTGATGAACAACACCTATATAGACCATACCTTTATGATTGCAAAGAAATAAGGTCAAAGTAGACTTGCTCAAACTAATCAATAAGAAAAGGGATAACATTATGGGGTCA
>JAAEPP010000155.1 GCA_024232495.1 Flavobacteriaceae bacterium | reverse complement strand
AGTTTGCTTGCGCGCAGTCTTAGATCTTTTGTTGATGCTGTCTTCTCTTGGCGTTCATTATCAAAATTCTTAGCCATTGTTCAATACAAATCATTTTATTGCCCAGGTCTTTTTATTTTGTAAGTTCTTTTCTGTAGGAAAAAGAAAAAACAAAAGGAAAGTTAAGATAGTCAATAGGGGATTGCACAATCTACCAACAAACATGTTATTTTATCCTTCTTTATAGTTAGTTTCATAAGACCTTCTCCTGTAACTTTTGTTGATGCCCAGAGTAGGGGCATGATCTTGAGTGTTCATTGAACCTGCAAAGAAGGTATGCAATAAACAAGCGCAATTAAAGGGGCAGGGGGTTAGTTTGCTTGCGAGAAGTATTAGATCTTTTGTTGATGCTGTCTTCTCTTGGTGTTCATTATCAAAATTCTTAACCACTGTTCAATACAAATCTTTATATTGCCCAGGTCTTTTTTTTGTGTGAGTTTTTATCTGCAGGAAAAGGAAAAACAAAAGGAAAGTTAGGATAGTCAATAGCGGATTGCACATTGTTCTCTTCCACATTTATTTTCCTCCATGTGTTCCTGCCACAGGGTGTGGTGTTGTCCTGTCACTTTGGTGGTGCTTGCAAAGGCAGGGAGAAAAAGCACAGTGAGACAGGACATTTTTCTAAGTAAGTTTCTGTACCTGCAAGGAAAAAATACAGAGAGGAGGTGGGGAAAACTGAGAGAACACTT
>JAAEPP010000154.1 GCA_024232495.1 Flavobacteriaceae bacterium | reverse complement strand
GGGCTATTTCCTGGCCACGCCAAGACGGTAAGGTTGTTTTTTGTCATCCATGTTTGTACAACCTTGGCAGTGTGACAGAAAAATGACGGGCAACCTTGCCTTTCAGTAAGATATAATAACAAAACTTAACAACTTCACAATTTTTAATTCATTGGAATCAATATTGTTGTGAAATTGTTAAAAATAAAATATTATGAGTATGAGTATAAGAATTCAAGGCTAATTCATTTATTTTTTGGTTTTTTGAACTAAGTTGATCGACGGGAATATTTGCCTCTCAGAGCCCCTGTCCGTGTTCTAGTATTCAAAACGAAGTTTCAATACCACACATTTCTTACGGCTTCCAAGGGCAAATAGCCGCCAAGACGGGATTAACTATCGGCCCTAACCCTTATTGATTGATAGGAAGCCTGCAGACGACAAAACATTATTTTGTGATGCAGATTTATAAGAAAGCTTTAGTTATAACGAAATGGTGTTCTTTTTTTAAAACTGACGTGAAAATTAAAAGGCTTATTCTCTGTGATGCAAAATAGACTACTGCCTGAGGAAAGGGGCGTGGTCGACAAAGGTGTGGCCTCATTTTTTTAGAATATCTGTTTTCTCAACCTCC
>JAAEPP010000153.1 GCA_024232495.1 Flavobacteriaceae bacterium | reverse complement strand
GGTCTGAAATATGGTCCAAAAGGCTAATCCGAGAATAGCATTATTAAACAATGACTTACATTGCACGCAAATAGCTCAGCTTGCAATTGTTTATATCGAATTATTTCGATCGGCGATAAAAACCGAACTTATATAGCCACAATACAAAAACGGTTATCACAGAAAAGCTGAAAATGTCAGCTTTCCAACGAGCACCATTTGAAGTATGTAGCCCTAATAGTTCATTTTAAATCCTAATTAACAAAAGTCTAATCTTAAAAAGTGTAATTCGAGTTACCTTTTTATTGAGTGTACTGTGTCTTTTTATATACTGTTTTTACCATTTTTTATTCGATTTCAGCTTTATGATCCATACTAGTGTAAGATAAGACCATAATTAGATATATATCACCAAAACACAATAAAACACATTTTCAAATAAATTGATAGTTATATTGGGGACCATGTAGAGGGGGATCTAGGAAAGTTTATGTCCCCCCGCCCCCGGGGGGGAATCGACATAGTGTTTTTTTTAAACCTTAT
>JAAEPP010000152.1 GCA_024232495.1 Flavobacteriaceae bacterium | reverse complement strand
CCTATTCTTAGCAGTTGTGATCAAACACTATTCTCGAATTTCCTTATACTTGGCAACTACACTCAAACTGATGGCGCTATTACGAGAATTTACTCCCCCCGTGAATGAGAAAAAATTTGGAAAAAATTATTTCCAAATAGAATGAGCTTTTCCCTCACCCTTTTTTGTATTTTCACAGGAATATTAGATTTCATTTTTTATAGGACGGCCCCCGAAGTTACCTGTTCTAAGCTACTTTACTGAAACCAATGGTACTGTTACGAAAATTTACTCCCCCCGTGAATGAGATAAAATTTGGAAAAAATTATTTCCAAATAGAATGAGCTTATCCCTCACCCTTTTTTGTATTTTCACGGGATTATTCAATTTAATTTTCTATAGGCCGGCCCCCGAAATTACCTATTCTAAGCTACTTTACTGAAACCGATGGCGCTGTTACGAAAATTTACTCCCCCCGTGAATGAGAAAAAATTTGAAAAAAATTATTTTCATATAGAATGAGCTTTTCCCTCACCCTTTTTTGGTATTTGCACAGGATGATTCAATTCTATTTTCCAAAAAATGACTCCCGAAGTTACCTATTCTTAGCAATTGTGATCAAATACTATTCTGAAATTTCCTTATACAACTTAACTACCACACTCAAACTGATGGCGCTATTACGAAAATTTACTCCTCTCAGTGAATGAGAGAAAATTTGGAAAAAATTATTACCAAATAGAATGAGCTTTTTCCTCACCCTTTTTTGTATTTTGACAGGAATATTCGATTTTATTGTTTATAGGCCAGCCCCCGAAGTTACCTGTTTTAACCTGTACTCCACTGAAACCGATTGTGCTAT
>JAAEPP010000151.1 GCA_024232495.1 Flavobacteriaceae bacterium | reverse complement strand
CTCCACTAGCATAAGCATCGTTTGGATTGTGAGTTATCTCTGAATTAACAAATTTTAGTAGTATTTCTATTGTTCTTTCTGTGTTCATATTAATTCGTATTTTTTACAATATTTATAAGCGGCTTCGCTTAAATTATCTTTATCTATTTTACATTTTCCTTCAAATATCTCTCTTGCTTGTAATACAGCATAAGTCCATTTTTGAAATTCTGTACCACAATTCTGTGTAGAACCGTAGTATTTTGCCATAATTCCTTGAGCTATGACATCTATTTTTATTATATTATCCATTGTATTTTATTTATTCGTTAAAAGCGAAACTACCTGTAAATAATTCATGAGCATTATTAGGGTATACGTCACTGAATAATGATACTTGATATATTTGATTGATAGTCAATGCGTTATAATCTTCCTCTTCATGTAAAGATTTAAATATAATCTTCACTGAATGTTCAAATTCTCCGTAATTCTCTTGTAATTTCTTTTTAACCTCTGGTTTTAATTTTTTGTATAATGTTATTCTTGTTTTCATTTTATAATATTTCTAATTTAGCTAATAATTCTTTTGATTTCTTATTAAGCATTGCTTCTCCATGATTTTCTTTAATCATTTTTTGTAATATACTTCTTACTTTCTCTTTTGATAAGCAAGTAATTTCTTTTTCTTGAGGATCATAAACTATATTATACCACTGAGTACCTCCATAAGTATCGTATAATTTTGTTAATTCATTTATAAAACCTCTTACTATATTTTCTACTTCAAAATCAATTTTATTTTTGAGAGCTTTTTCTATTGCGTTAGTATCTTTCATTTCTTAGGTCCTTTCTTTTGGTTTTTTAAATTATTTTTTAAGTCAACTAATAATTTCTTTTTATCTCTAATTTGTTGTTGAGTTACTTTTACTTTATCTCTATTTTTATTGTTTTGATAAAATTGACTCCAAGAATATAGATTTTCTAATTCTTTCATTGTATTTAATACAGCGTTTTTCATTTGTATGTTTTATTTATTATAGATTTACCGAGTGTAAATCTTTTGTAACTTGGAGAGGAATCGAACCTCTCAACTTCGTCAAGTCAGATAGCCATACATTTCTGCCAAGCTTCCTATCTCAAGCTATTGTTATACCAACTGTCTACATGACTACACGTATAACTAATTGTAAAAAGTAGTCCATAAATCATCATCTTTATCTACTTTTACAAATTTTAATTCCTTATCTTCAAATTCTGCATATAACTTAGGTATACATATATGTCCATCTGTCCAGACTACTATATTTGGTATTTCATTATTCGCTGAATAATATTCTGATCGACACTCTGTACATATGTATTTTTTAATCTTTCTCATTGTTTTAAGCTTTAAAAGACGATGTAAGTTAATCCTTTATAATTAAACCAAGAGGTATATTCATTTGGTATCTCACCTATAATAAAACCTTTTAGTTTAATTCTTTTTTTACTACCATCTGATAGTTCTTCTGTTATTCTAAGTTTATTGTTAT
>JAAEPP010000150.1 GCA_024232495.1 Flavobacteriaceae bacterium | reverse complement strand
CTTCAAGTTTTTAAAAATTTAAATGCAAAAATATTTACAAATGCCTGTGGACCTTGTATTGGTCAGTGGGCAAGATATAGTGATCCTAAAAATGCTCCAAAAAATAGTATCGTACATTCTTTTAATAGAAATTTTGCAAAGCGAGCAGATGGAAATCCAAATACCCATGCTTTTGTCGCTTCACCTGAAATAACTGCTGCTATTGCTATTTCTGGGAGGCTAGATTTTAACCCAATGATAGATACTATAACCAATCAAAATGGTGAAGAAGTGATGTTTGATGAACCTACAGGATGGGAATTACCACCCAATGGATTTGACGTTTTAGATAATGGATATTTAGCCCCTGAAGCAGATGGAGGTCATGTTAAAGTTACAGTGAAAGAAGATTCTGAACGCTTACAATTGTTAACTCCATTTATTCCAATTGGTAATAAAATAGAAGGCGCAAAACTGTTGATCAAAGCACAGGGTAAATGTACAACAGACCATATATCTATGGCGGGCCCTTGGTTACGTTATAGAGGACATTTAGATAATATTTCAAACAATTGTTTAATTGGAGCCGTCAATGCATTTAATATGAAAACGAACTTTGTGAAAAGTCAATTAAATGGAGATTACGATGCAGTCCCAAAAACACAAAGAGCTTATAAAGATGCTGGAATACATACTGTTGTTGTTGGCGATCATAATTATGGAGAGGGCTCTTCAAGAGAGCACGCTGCTATGGAACCCCGTCATTTAGGAGTTGCTGCGGTAATTGTAAAATCATTTGCAAGAATTCATGAAACTAATCTAAAAAAGCAAGGAATGTTAGGTCTGACTTTTGCTAATGAAAGCGATTATGATTTAATTCAGGAGGATGATACGTTTAACTTTTTAGATTTGAATGAATTTGCACCCGGTAAGACATTAACAATTGAAGCAATACATTCCGATGATACAAAGGATATAATTGTAGTGAATCATACCTATAACGACTCTCAAATTGAGTGGTACAACCAGGGTTCTGCTCTTAATTTAATAAAGAAACAAAACGCTTAATTAATTATTTATACAATTTAAAAAGCTTCAATTTAATTATTGAGGCTTTTTAATATTCCATTAAATTAGCATATTTAAAACTATAATTTAATAGTAGTTTAAGCCGATTGCTACTTATAATTTTATAACTATTAGATGATGACTCATTAAAAATTGGAGTATTACGACCTTCTTTTAAAAATTCTTTAGTATAAAAATCTCTTCTAGTTGGATGAGAATCTGAACAGGCATTTAAGGTTTCTTCCCATATATTATTTGTAATGATACAATTAATTATTTGTATACAATCATCTCTATGAATAAGGTTTACATACCCTTTAGGACGATCAATAACAGTCTCTTTTTTGAAGAATCCCCCTGGTTTTCTATCAAACCCGATAAGACCTCCAAATCGAATAATAGTAGTTTTAAAATTAGTATTCACTCTAAATAGTTGTTCAATTTTTGAGAGATTGGTTTTATGAACCGGGCTATCCTCAGTTGTTATTAAGTTATTCAACGGATAAACTGAAGTAGAACTAATAAATATAATATTTTTAATAGTTGATTTTTCTATCTCTGAGATTAAATACTCAAAGTCTTCAATATTTTTTGATGGAATAGCAATAACTAATAATTTAGTTTTTAGAAAGCTTTTAAAATCATTATTTCTTTTGTTTATATCGATAACAAAAGGGTTAATTTTTATCTCATTTAGAGAAACTATCTTAATTGGAGTTGTAGTTGTTCCATTTACTTTTCTTCCATCTTTAATAAAATATTCTGCCAATGGTTTTCCCAACCATCCGCAACCTAAAATACTTACGGTGTCCTCATTCATTAATTAAAGTTTTATAGATTGGAAAATTTATTCACAAATAGCATCAAGAGTTTTATTATTTTTGATTTTTTAAAAATAAAATATTTTTTCTAAAATAGATTTATGAAAAATAATTTAAATCATTATTTTGATTATAAGATTGGTATAGCAGGAGCTGTAGTAATGGGCATCACAGTTTTTTGCATAAATTATTTTATTACTTATGTAGCTTTTGATTCAATGATTGCCTCCACAAAACAAGCTTCCTATACTTTTTTTTTAGGAGGTTTTTTTATGAAAGGAGCTGAATATATTGCTGTACACATTAAAAAATTTAGTCTAGCAATATTTTTGGCAGTTTGCATCCCCTCATCCATTACAATACTCTTGACTTATGAAATGCATCTTTTTAAGGGGACCCCAGCACCTTTAGCCTCAACAATTCCAACATTAGCTATTGTGCCAGCAACATTGGTATGGTCTATAAAAAAGAGAAAGTATTTTTTTAAACAAAAAATTAACTAATTAAAATTTGACTGAAGTATTTTTTTAAAATTTCATAATTTTTTTAGTAATCATACCTTTTGAGGTTTTTACACTCAAAAAATAAATGCCTGTATTTATACCCGACAGATCTATACTTTCGTTAGATGGATTAATTTCAATAGTTGTTCCTAAAACATTAACTAATGTAATTTCTAAAATATCTAATCGATCATTTGATTTTACATGGATTAATCCTTTAGTCGGGTTAGGAAAAACATGAATGTTTTTATTCAAAAAACTATAACTCGTGTTCGAAAGAATATCATCTATATACTTTTGAAAAAACAACCATGCCTCTTCTCCAGCGTTAATATCCATGTTGCCCCAAGCTCCGGGCCAATCATGACCTCCTCCAATTATTTCATAATACCAAACTTCATTATTATTGATTCCATTAAGATGTTTTTCACTGACCACATAACTTCCATCTGAAAGGTCTATATCGGGCAGTGTTTCTGTTTGTAATGTTGAACACTCATTCTTTTCTGAAAAATAATTTATTGTAAACGGAATACTTGGATATGCTCCCCATCCATCGTTATTATTAGGATCTCCTGAAATTGGAGTCACATCATCTTGCGAGCCATGAATTTCAAATAGGGGAATCGGATTGCTGTCTTGGCAATCGTCTAAAATATCTTGTAATATCATACCTGCAACCGGAGCTACTGCCTTGAAAGTATCGTTTGCTTGGCAAGCTAGCATATAACACATTTCTGCTCCGTTAGAAAAGCCTGTTGCAAAGGTAAAATCTGGATTTAAATCGTAATTATTTTGTAAATAAGTAGCTAGTTCAGTTAAAAAACCCACATCGTTAACTGTTTCATCTTCGTGAAATGCATAGCCAACGTTCCAAAAACGGTTTCCACCGGAATCGGTAGTTCCTCTTGGATAACAAACAGCAAAACCGTATTGATCCGCAATTTGATTCATTCCTGAATAATTTTTTATACCACTAGCATCTCCTGTAAAACCGTGCATAACAAAAACAAGCGGTTTTTGCTCATCTAACTCTATTGGCTCGTAATATATGTATTGACGATTAATTCCTTCATGTTCAAACTGGGTATACTGAGCATTTACTGTAAAGTAAGAACTTGTTACAGCTAGAAAAAGAATTAGAATATTACATTTACCAATCATTAAAAATTATTTTAATTAAGAATTATTTTTTTTAATTAAATCACTTATGGCATCCCATAACAAAATTCTTTTTTCTAGTGATTTTTTTGCAACTGCTAGTGATTCGTTCCATTTTTGAATATCGGTTCCGCATAGTTCAGTAACCATTTTTAGAGATAGAGGTCCATGTTCATCACCATCTATCTCTACATGGCGTTCAAGATAGTAAATTAATTTATTATATTTTTTGTTTTCAGCATCTGCATTTTTTAAAATTTCAATAAACATATCTGGAATAAGATCTTCTCGGCCAAATGTAAAGGCAGCAGCTACTAGATGTACTTTTCCAGTTTCAATAATCGAAAAAGTATAGTTAACAAATTCAGCGATTCTATTATCAATATTAATTTGTTTAAGTGAATAAGTAAGTGGTTTTCCTGATTTAATTAATTCAATTAATTTATTTATTTCATTTGTATTTCCGTTCACCTGTTGCATTGCATCTAAATACATTTCGAAATGACTTTTAGGCTCTCCCAATTCGTTGATATCACTTTCTTCACCATGTACAATTTCATTAATAAACCTTGATAAAGTTGCGTTTTTTGTTGGAAACCAGGGAGTTTGAACGGTCGTTAATTTCAATTGGAGATATTTTAAAAGAGACATAAAATCCCAAACCGCAAAGACATGATTCTCCATAAAAACTTTTATGTCTTTAACACTTTTTAGAGTTTTATACAGTCGATGCTTTTTGAGTTGATTTCTTAACGTAGAAACTTCTTTTTCTATTTGTTGCACTTTATTCATTAATCTTTTTTCTAAGATTTATAATTCTTTGATAATGATTCTAAATATATTAAAACTTTATTTCTAGAGTTGTATAAAAATTTCTATCAGGTGAAGGAATAATTCCTGGCCCTGGATAACCTGTTGCTCGTCTCGTAAAATAATAATTATTAGTCAGATTATTAACACCAGCTTCTAATTTAAATTGTCTGTAGGTATAGGATAAGGAAATATCTAGGACATCATAGGCTGGTATTTGACCTATAACACCACTTAAATTACCTTCTTTTGCATTCGTAGCATCTGTAAATTGTTCGGAGAGATAGGTGTATTGTATGTTAGAAAGTAAATTTTTATAACCAAACTTAATTCCTGTTTTAAAGTTTAAATTGGGTACAAATTCAACCTTATTTCCCTCCACGCCATTTACTTGCGAGGTAGTGTATTTTGAATCAATTACCGAAATATTCATAAAATAATTAAAACTGAAATCGTTGTCTTTAATAAAAATTTTATTCAAATTAAAATCGATGAGGGATTCTATTCCATAAATAAAGGCATCACCTACATTACCACGTTCGCTTTTTACGCTTCCGTCAGAAAATGCCTTTTGTACAAAACCAATTCGATCGTTATATACCAATCCAAAAGCACCAATATCAAATGATATTTTTCTTTTATAATTCCCCCTAAAACCGAGGTCTGCTGTAAATCCGTTTTCGTCGTCAATATTAGGGTTAATGCTAAAAGCAGGATTACTTATACTAATATCAGTAAACGTTACTGAACGATAATTTTGAGAAATATTACCATAAATTTCAGTATTTGAAAGAGGCTTATAACTGGTACCTATACCTAATAATATAAAGGTTCTTTTTCGTATTTCGTCATCCTCGATAGTTTCATTTAAAATTACATTTCCAGCAGCATCGGTATTAATTTGTTTATAGTAACCATCGCTTTCAGTTTTTATATATTCGACTCTTAGACCCGGGGTAATCGATAGTTTTTCGCTGAGGTATATAATATTTTCACTGAAAAAAGTAATGTTTAGATTGGGGTAGGTGAAGTTAGATTGGTTTTGATAATTTTGATAATCATCCAATTGAAAATTAAAATTAGCATCCGATCCGTTAGTTCCAGGCCCTTGTTCCGCTGTGTTATTTGATTTGTAAAACTTAGATCCTACTAACAATGTTGCATTTTTACTAAATAGTTGATATTCATGTAATAATCTGGCCTCAAAACCAAAATTATTAAAATCTCCTTTTATTAAATCTCTCTCTTCTATTGAGTCTACTTGGTCAACACGATTAGTTCTAAATCCTAAAGCATTTCTGGAGGCGTTTAAACCAAAGGCATTAAAAGTAAAATTAGTTGTTGTTGAAAATCGATGAGAAAATTTTAGATTGTACAGTAACCAATCAATTGCAAACCAGTTTCTAGTTCGGTTACTCTGAAATGGATTTTCTCCAAACATCTGATCGTTTAAACCGCCTGCTTGTTGTGCTATGTAGGAAAAATAGGTAATTTCTCCTTTAAGAATCGTTACGTCACTAAATTGATATCCTAAATGAGCATAGGCATTTTTAGATTCAAATTGTGAGTTAGGTCTAAAACCATCTCCTTTCTTATAATTAAAAAAAGAATAATAACTCCAATTTTTTTTGGTACCACTTAAACTGGTAAAATTTGTATACAACCGGTTACTACCTACCGTATTCCTGACAACTACTTCAATAGATTTATTAGGATTTGGTGGCTTCATTATGAAATTTACTAGGCCTCCAAATTGCGTACCATATTGTAATGAAGCTGCTCCTCGAATAACTTGTATTTCTTTTAGGGCTTCTGCCGCTGGAGTATAATAGCTTTCGGGATACCCTAGTACATCAGCACTTATATCATAACCATTTTGACGGGTATTGAAATTAGAAGTTCGGTTAGGATCTAAACCTCTACCTCCAATATTTAGTTGTAATCCTGCATCATCATTTTGAAATATATTTAATCCTGCTACTTGACTAAAAATTTGCCTTGCATTGTTAGATGCTAGGTTTGCCATTGATTGATCTACTAAAACTACTTCTGTTTTTTTACCAGCATAAATTGAAGTTTCTTCTACATCCTTTAAACGACTTAATTCAAACGCTTTTGCTTTACGAGCATTTATCTGAACTTCTGTTAATTGTTCTGATAATAGTGTTAAATTTTGATTGATAAATACATCATCTGTTATTTCAATATCGAGTTCATTTACTTGATAATTATTAGTATAAAATATTAAATGAAGCTCTTTGTTATCAGTTTTAAATTGAAAATAACCTTCAGTATTGGATAAAGCTAAAAGCCCAAAATCTCTTTCATAAATAGCAACTTTATCGATTGGAAACAGGGTGTTTTCGTCAATAATCACTCCGCTAACTTTGTTCTGAGCAATAACGCTTAAACTGAGTAGGCCGATAGCATATAATAGTTTAAAGTCCTTTAATCTCATCGTTAAATGGGAGTATCCAATTTTTATGTTTCCAAGATTCTTTTATTTTATATAAATCAACATTTTTATCAATAAATGGCTGACTTAATCTTCCGTTTAAAGCTACGTGACTCTCTGCGAATACCGCTATATTTTTGTATCCTTGTTTGGTATAATGATCTCCTAGATAATGTGCGTATTCAAGTATAAAATCTGGTTGAAAACTCATTTGTTTTTCTTGTAATGGGCTAAGAAAATCTTGATTATTTACAAAAAAGAATTCTTTTGTTTCGGTATCTACAATTTTAAAGTTAGTGTATCCCATTTTTTCGATAAGCATCACTCTCCATGAGAATCGATACCCTTCCTCTGTCCAAAATAATTCTCCTGGATAGGCTATGTGCCTGAAAGGGAATAAAAATTGAACAGTCAAAAACAGGAAAATAATTGTCAAATGTAATTTTCTATTTGGCGAGGGATAGGTGTCACTAATTTCTATCTTATTTTTCAATTTTAGTAAACGATTGATTCTTTTTCTCAGAAATAAAATAATTTTTTTGTGGAAATTTGATTCAAAGAAAATTAGAGTGGAAATAATCATCACAAACGGAAACATCCCAATGGGGAAAAGGACTCTGGTGAATACATGAAAGAAAACTACTAAAATAAAAGCAAAAATTCTGGTTCTTTTATTAAACAATAAAAAAGGAATCAATAAGTCGTAAAACATTCCTGACCAACTCATAGCGTAATGAAACCAATTTTGTTGCAT
>JAAEPP010000149.1 GCA_024232495.1 Flavobacteriaceae bacterium | reverse complement strand
GCCACGTGTAAAAACTGAGTGTTGTCACAACTGGGTCTTTCCTGCAAACGAAGGACATTGGAGAAAATCACACTTTGGGCAATATGGGTCAGAAAAATTGGCGTAATTGTGACCAAAAAATTCTCAGTAATAGGTCTTACCCATATTGTACTAGCAAAAATGCCTTAAACATATATGGCATTTGAGAAGAATGTTTAAAAAATAAAATAGCTACATGCACACTTGGAGCCATGAAATAAAGTGTCTGTTACCAACGTTTTATTGCATTTTTAAAGTGCCCTGGAAACATAACATTTTACATATTAAATTTGATTTCTGAGCATATTTGGGAAGAAAAATAGTCCATCTTTGAGGACACTAAACAGGAACATGCAAAATCTAGCTAAATCGGTCAGATATCTGAAGTGATAGAAAAACGTTGGTAACAGACAAAAAAAACGTTGGTAACAGACAAACCATATTTTTAGGAAAATGCATTTTCTCTCTCTGAAATTCTAAAAAAATCTATTCTGGGTTTCACACAGTTCAAGGAAAATAGCAGGGCAGGCCAAGCTTTAAAGCTTAATGCTCAAATTAAATTGAAACATGGAGAACATAATTTATTTGTGACATCTTCCTGAACCCATGTCCATAAAATGTCTGTTACCAACGGAAATTGAATATGCTAATATCTTGTTCAAAATTCTGCCAATGTCAACAAAATTTTTACCAATAAATAAAGCACCCGAAAGGAGATCCCCCTGCTAAAACAAAAATCTAAATTGTTTGGTCAAAGTGTCATATAATTTACATTCTATGGTGCAGAGTGTCTGTTACCAACAAAAAGAAAGACCCATATGCCAAAGCTCCGGCTGCACTAGACTGGATCGCCGGGAGCGCCACCTATGAACGGTGCGGCTAGTTGAGTGGTTCAGCTACCTGGCCAAGATGGGCGCCAAATTGGCAGTGTCAGGGTCAGTGTCCCCAAACAGCAGCACCACCACCACAACCACCAACACCAGTTTTGTACTG
>JAAEPP010000148.1 GCA_024232495.1 Flavobacteriaceae bacterium | reverse complement strand
TACCATATTATTTAGCTTTTTGGTTATTAAATCTTTCTAATAAATCTTTTATTGTTTCAGTTTGAGCATCATATTTTTTATGAAATCTCTCTTTATCCATTTCATTACCATAACCTAAAACAAATTCAACTGAACTTCCTGATTCAAACTTAACTTTAACAGTTGGAAAACTAGTATAAGATCTTCTATAATAATCAGAACCAATTGTAACCTTAGCTTTGGGGTATAATTTCTGGTATTTGGCAACTATAATATCTAAAGCAATTTTTTGCTTGTTATTATGTTCAAGTTCATTTACTTTACGCTCATTATACTCATAAAGTTTAACATATAATGAACTTGGCTTGTAATATCTGTACTGCTCAGTAATACTAGTACACATTAATTTATTACCTTCTCTACTAACAGGAGCATTATATTTTACTATCTTACCCTCTTTAATAGTATCAACAATTAAATAAACACCACCTACAGCATTCAAGTAAGTAACTTCATGTTCAAACTGAGTATTGTTATAAGAATAACCAAATTCTACTTCTCTAGTAACTTCATGAACTTCATAATTACTATTATAATCAACTCCTTGAACAAATCCTGCTTCATCAAGTAATAACATTGTTTTATTGATATTTTCTTGAGACACAACAGCATTTTTTGCTTGACTGTTGATAAAACTATCAATTTTTTCTTGTTGTTCTGTTGTCAAAACTAAACCTTCAAATAAATCTAACTGTGTATTCATAACCTTAATTAATTTAATGTTGTGCTTAACTGCATCAACGTGGTAAATATACGAACCCTAGCCCGGGTAACCAAATTTTTACGCAAACATCTTCCAATTTTCTTCAGCTTTTTTAGCTGAAATTTCATATGGGTGGTTACCATATTTGTATCCCATACTATAATATCTTTTCATCCAAGAACCAGATTGTAAATAATGAATGTATTCATGAATAATACTTCGTATTACGTCTTCAACACTATTATTATAATCTGAATATATAAATAATTTATTTGTTTCACGATCATATTCAGCATCAGCAGGTTCACCTTCTGCATCTGGTTCACCTGTTAGTCTAACTAAAATGTTTTTATACACTTCAATTGGTGGATATTCTTTTTTACCTAAACCATAATGTGCTCTAATGTTAGGGTACACTTTATTTGCTATTTTTAAAATTTGATCTGCTACCATTTTCTACATTTTTCTAGTGGTACTTGACATAAGGTATCTCCATTTTTAATTAATGGGTTTCCATTTGTATGAATACCAAACACTACTTTAACTTTATCTTCGTAAATAATTATTTTATCTCCTTGTTTTATCATATTAAAATGGTAATGGTTCGTGAGACAAATCTTTAGGTGTAAATGTTGGATCATCTAATTTACGATAATGTAAACTAGCAAATGGCATCTCACCTATTTCAGTTACTTTAACTTGATCTGAATGGCGTCTGTTTTCAAGTGATAATTTTAAATCATGTGCTCGTTTTTTAGCCATGTAATCATTATCAGCATAAACATACATATCCATTGTTACTACATATCTTTTTTCTTTACTCATGAGTTCTCAATTATTAGTTTATTAATATCTTCTCTCGTTTGCCAACCATTAACATCCCATTGTTGTTGGTCATCAGGCAAATTTTCATCTATGATAGCAACTTCAAATGAAGAAGCATCTTCAACTTTAGTACATTCAGCTCTAACACCTTTTCTAGATGTACTGTACATTCCTTCACCTGCAACTACTGAAATAAATACATTAGGTTTAAGTTCAAGTGATGCCATAATAGCTTTTTTGGTAACTTTATGTTTTGTAAATTTTAAATCGTCAAATGTTTTCATAACTATCTTTTTTGATTGAAACCTATAGTTTCGTTAATAACACTAGTGCGCTCTGCACTTTGCTCTCTAATGATTTCAAACCCTTGATCGGCAGTAATCATTTTTTTGTCAATTGCAATTGTAATTGCTTTAATAAATTGTTCGTTCATAACCTTAATTTTAACATGGGCAAAATACCCATAATGAGAAATATAATAAATAAAATACTAATGCGGTAAATAGAAATGCTAACACATTATCTATTTCTTGTTTGAATTTGTTTTTAAACTTTTTAAACATAACCTTTATTTAATGCGTTGACTTAATTATCAACAGGGTAAATATACGAAAAAAAAATGCGGTAACCAAATGGATACCGCATTATCTTTAATTTATTTTAATTTATCTTATTGATAATCTTTCATAAAACGACCGAAGTGTTCCGCTAATCCCTTATCAGCAACATAATTATTAAAATCTTCAACATAATCATCTACATCATCAAATTTATCACCTGCTTTTTTCAATGAGGTCATATATTGTTTAATTTCTGAATCTTGTGCATTGGCTGATTTTAATGCTTTAACAATATCCTTTGTAGATGGAATACTATCGCCTTCATCTACTGTTTCTTCACCTATTCTTTCACCAGGTGTGAATTCAACTGATGGGTTTCCTACGCCAGCTAATTTTTCACCTTGAGCTTGAATAGCATCTAAGTGTTTCATCATTTCAATTGATAAATGTTCAATTACATCTTCAGCATGGAATGGATCTTCTTCAACTAAATCAAAGTATAATTCATCAAAAGCATTTAAAAATTTAGATTTTAAAGGTTGAGATAATAAACCTTCAATACGAGAGCCTTCACGTGAAGTTACTTCTTTAACTTCTTCACCTTCTTCCATTTTAGAAGCCATAAATTTACCTAATGTTGGTTCAATGTCCATATCTTGTTCTCCCATTGTTTTTTTAATTTCTTTATGAAAATCATTTAGTCTACTTTCAGCTTCCATCATATCACCAATTTCTATTGCATCAATAGCATAACTTAGATGCATATTTTCTCTATGGTAATTAACATCTTCAAAGTCATCAGATATTTTCTTTAGAACTTCAATAGGAGTATCAATGCTAGTACCTAAACCAGTCTTTAACATTCCATCATAGTCAAAATCACTAGTCCAACCTGAGCCTATTTGATATTGTTCATAAATGTCTATTAAATTATATTTGCTCATTATTTTTTGGCTTTTGGTTTTCTACCTCTACGTTTTTTTCCTTTAGCAGCATCAACTACATCTTTAGCTTCTTTAGCTACATCTTTAATTTCTTTTTTTACGTTTTTGGCTCTGCGTTTTACTTCTTTAGCAACTTCTTTTACATCTTCAACAGCATCTTCTACTTCATCAGGAATAAAATCACCATCACGGTCATTAATTTTTCCTTTTCTATAAAATCCGAAATAATATACTGCAGCAGCTGCTACTAATAAAACTAAAATAACTAAAATTGTTTTCATTTGATAATAAATTAATTAATATTTTGTTATAAATATATAAAGACTAAGCTAAATTATATTTTTGTTTATACTTGTTTATGAATGACTCTCCAACACCTACCTCAAGCCACTCAGCAATAGCAGGTATACCTGGTATTTTTTTAGCTGATAAAACGTAATCAATATTTTTATTAATCACCTTCATTTTTGTTTTAGCATTTGAACGATTTGATGTTTTAAATACTACTACTGTAGGACAATTTGAATTATACAAACGTTGGTCAATTTTAGGTTTGGATTGTCTAAACCCTTTGGGTGGAATACTTTCCCACGAATAAGGCCCATTTGCTGATTTTGATCTATCAAATTTAATAATTGATCTGGATCCATCATAATCAGTAGTATCCATAACCCATTTATCTAATCTTTCTACTTGCTCACTTGGTCTACCTCTACTCATAATTAACTTAATTTAAATATATTATACAAACGTTTAGCACCTGTAAATCCATATTTGTTATTTAATTTTTCATGTAAATCAAAATTTAATACTTCATTACATCTATTAACAAAATCAATAGTACAACCTTTAAGTGAAGTGGCTACTTCAACAATTTCTTTAGCCATTTCTTTAGGTAATGCTATATTTTCTCTTTCATACTTAGACTCGTATGGTTTTGATTCACCATCACCTTCACCACGGTTTACTTCAGCATGTACTATTTCATGCCATTCAGTTAAAGGGTGTCTAATCAAATCTTGAACATTACTAAATAATACTTCTTTTGATTTTGATTTATTCTTAAGAAAAGTAACAATGTTATACACTGTTGGTTCTTCTTTACCTTCAAATTTTACAATTAATTTATCCATATAACCTTTATTTATTTATTTTTAATTCTAATGCTTTTATGTGTTTACAACGGTTATCAAACGCTCTCCATCTACCTGGACAAT
>JAAEPP010000147.1 GCA_024232495.1 Flavobacteriaceae bacterium | reverse complement strand
TTGCTTGAGAAATTAATAGATGATGGCGACTTTGAAGATTCCTTTATCAAGTCTCTCGGAAATCTCAATATCTCAAAGTGAGAAAAAAGACGGTATGAGAATTGTATTATCCAAGGACGAGTTAGTCCCCACACACTCCCCCGAGAAACATTTGTTAAAGAAAACAAGAATCGAATTTACATGTGATGAATACAGCATGCTGAAACTTTCTCTGCAATCAGTAGATGGTATTTTAAACTATAATGCATTTGTAAAACAGAATAACACACTAACCTTTTAACCATTTATAAATTTACTTTTTTTAATTGAAATCATTTTTATTGAAAATGACAGACCAAGCAGATGGTGGAATTCATGAAATTGTTTTTGATGAGAATAATTCAGAAAGAAAATCGTGGAAATTTTGTGAAACTTCTATTCCGAGATCAGAAGTAGTTTTTCTTTGTCAAGTATCAATAATTTTTGTATTGATAATTTTCTGTTGCGTAAAACTATGTCTTAGTGTGTCTTGTGAGGAAACGACAGTATTCGTAGCAATTCTGTCAAGTGCAGTTGGATATATTCTACCAAATCCAAAATTATGAACAAAATTATTTTCACGGAAGATCGATTATTTATGGCAGTCGTTGGTCCTAGTGGTTGCGGAAAAACTGATTTGATTTACAACATGCTTACTGGAGACACATTTTATCCAAAATTCGAAAAGATTTACTATTTTTACCAACAGCTTCAACCGTTGTATACTAAAATGAAACGAGTG
>JAAEPP010000146.1 GCA_024232495.1 Flavobacteriaceae bacterium | reverse complement strand
ATAAGGTTTTTTGTCATAAAGGCTGCTCCGTAATAGAAGGGCATGCTTAAACCAGAAAATCCTATTTTTGAGGGATTTATATCAATATGATTACTTTAAAAACTTTTACATCCCTATTTCACTTTTGAAAAGGGAATGTTTTAAAACAAAAATTGGATCTCTATCTTCATTTTAAAAAAAATTAAGTTTTAGGGTAGCGGGGGGCATTATGGCCCACCTAAGGTTTAAAGCTATTTTTCTTTAATACGGGTCAAATGAGACAAAAATAATTATAGCCAACATTTTAAGCAACATTATTAGCAATGAAATGCATGGTGCAAGATATGTAAGTGTTATCATGTTTCTCACAAAAAAACGAAAAAGAATGACCAGTTACTAGTTATCATTGCCATCCCTGTATGACAAAATGGCCCAGTTCTTCTTCTTATTTTTTGCAATATTAGCAGTAAAAATGTGACAGTCATTGTGATAAAATTTTATATTCGAATTTTGTGGGGTCTGCAGAAATTATTTTAAATAAAAGTATGAATTTATTATTCCATTAAACATCTTCATATTTATCATCTTATTTATATGTAAATGATGCTGCATTCTATGTTCAACATTACCGTTTCTGTATTTGTTTAATTAACATAATAAAAAGTGGTTACAAAAAACGCAATTTAAGCGCTGCTCTCCCGGTCTGCCTAATGTCATGAGTGGTTAAGATCGACCAGGAAAATGCCACTAACTCCTGATCGAACTTTTGAATCATTTTACTAAGTACTATTCCT
>JAAEPP010000145.1 GCA_024232495.1 Flavobacteriaceae bacterium | reverse complement strand
CTGTTATATTTTGCATTTCATATGACAATGATCTAAATGGTCTTTCCATCTATCTCACATTAGATTTTTGTATCAGGGACTTTATTTACCTTTGTCTTCCCTCTCTTCCTGTTTCGAGTTTTAGAGCATTTTCATTGATGCCCTCCAATTGACACCATGTATTTATTATAAGGAATCTCTCCCATCTTCTTTCTAGGCTATATATCCCAAGCCTTTTTAGTCTTTCATGATAATTCATTTCTTCAAGACCACTGATTTTACTAGTAAAGTTCTTCTGTATTATTTCTAACCTATCAATGTCTTCCTTCTTCTGTGGATTCCATATTAGACTGCAATATTCCATTTTGCTTCTTATATACGAGTTGAACATTGTCATCATTGGCACTGCTTCTCTTGTCTTAAATGTTCTTAGTAGTTGACCCGACTTAATCTTACTTGTTAGTATAATATCATCAATGTGTTCTGAGAATGATACGTTTTTGCTTGTTAGTACTCCAAGGTCTTTTATTGTTTTGTTTTCTTTGATCTCCTTCCCTGATTCTGCGCAGTAAACTCCTGCTCTGACATTCTGTGTGGCCCCATGACTCATTTTTTAAAATTTATTTTATATAAAGTCGCCGCCATAAAGGTTGGCCACACTCTTTTTTTTGCCTATAACACACCCAATTTTGGAGCTATTAATATTAAATTTGATATGTATGTCTATTTTTGATATACAAAATATGTACCCAAAAAAATTGAAAAAATCCCTAATTTAGACAAGTTCTGAAAATGG
>JAAEPP010000144.1 GCA_024232495.1 Flavobacteriaceae bacterium | reverse complement strand
TAAAGGAATCTCTTTTAAATGCTAAAAAAGAAATCTGCAATATTGCAGAGTTTCTCTTATGACAAGGAATGTATCAGAATTCCTAGAACATTGATATTAAGCTCATATAAAACACAAGTAGGATAAACGTGCAAAGACATGCAAACTCAAGGAAACATCTTAGCCTTACAAAGATATTGTTAAAGTCTTCAGCAAGATGCCTAGTCTTTTCCTTGGTTAACGTCTTTTATTTAAATAAAAAGACTCTTTATTTGTTAAACAAACATTAGATGAACACATCTGGAATAATCTTACCTGCACAGCTAGATGATGAAGGAGAGTTTCCTTTGTAAGCAGAACGGGATTCATCTGGAAAGGTAAAAAATGATTGATGAAAATAATAATCTTTATAACAATTTTTTGCCACCCTCCCCCTATTTTCTATCAAGAAACTAATTCATTCATTCAGGCTATCTATCATATAATATGTCATGACTATGCTTACAAGGAGACGGTAGTTCATCTTGCAAGGGATAGATAAAATTAAGAGGAATTATACATCCCACATGTTGTAGGATATGCTTACATATGATTGGTGCTTTTTTGCATATGTACTTTTTAAGTGTTACTCTGGATATTTTAGAAAAGTAATTGCCAAGCTGTTTGTTGTTTGTTGAACAAACATTAGATAAACATCTGAAATAATCTTACTTTTGCAAGAAGAAGAAGGACGGGCTGGTGGCTGTTGATGAGGAGAATGCGATTCATC
>JAAEPP010000143.1 GCA_024232495.1 Flavobacteriaceae bacterium | reverse complement strand
TACCTCCTCTTTATTCTTAATATCTATTTTAATGCGTTCTAAGGTCTCTTTCCTATCTTTTGATACAAATACCTTAATCTCAGGAGTAAATGCATTACGTATCGTTATATCACTCTTAATATTCAATATAGGAGTTGCAGTAACTGAAACTATAGATGATTCAGATAAAACCCCTTTTACTTTTTTCTCAAAGTTTACTAGATTCTTTCTGTAAGCTGATTGCTGGTGTATAGAGTGTACTTCATCAATTAACACTTTATCAACTCTATCTGATATCTCTCCTATTTGATCATATCTATTTATAAAGGAGTCAGTAACGAATACTAAAACGTCTGCTCCACTAAAATCATTCTCTGTAGACTCTCCATAAAAGAACTTAATTCTCTGAGAGTATTCATCTATATTATCTTTGTAATGTCTTTCTTTCCCTATAATAACAGACTTATTAGGTGCTATCATTATATTAACCATATTAAATGGTATCTCCATTCTTAAGAATCCTGTAGAAAATCCATTACCACAAATCATCTTATTTACTTTATTATGATATCCTTTCTTAAAGCATCTCTCAACTGTCTCAGGGGACAGGTATCTATTTTCATTATATAATATCATTTTGTGTCTTTCTTTTGGTTTTTATTAATTCACTCTGTAAAAAAAAGAGACTCTACATAAGTAAAGCCTCTCTTTATAACAATCTAATCTACTTAGAAAGGTAGATCATCTCCTGAAGCTGCTGGAGCTGCTTGCTCTTGAACTTCTTTCTCAGCGACTGTGACACCTTCATCAGATACCCATACTACCTTACCATTACCTAAGTAAGTTTTAGGCTCTTTAGCTTCTCTCTCCTCTTGAGATTGAGAAACTGATACACTTGCGTTGTTACCGAATCTAGTCTCATCATTAATTGATAATGTTAGATTTAAGTAAGAACCCTTTTTACCTTGGATTAATTTACTTTTGTCAATGTCATTTACGTTGATTGAAAAATTTACTATTGCACTCATGTTTGATTGCCTATTTCTAGGACTTTGTTTGGTTAAAAAAAATTATTTATTTATTTGTCTGTATTTATGAAGGTACAGTTCCCTTATTTTCTCATATAATTCATCTCCTTGATCGTATATCATATCTCCAGTTCTTACAGATCCATTCTCTTTATATTGAATCTTTACTTTAGGAGATAATCCTTTTACTATTACAGGATAAAAATACATCTTATTACTCCAGCAACTTCTGACTGCCTCTATTAAGTCGTCATCGAAGAGATTTTGTAACACTACTTTCTTTTTTCTAGATGCCATTATCTATAATTTGAATTATATGTCTTAAATCACTCCTCTCAAAAACCCCTAATGACTGTCCTTTAATCATTAAAAGGTAGTGATCTTTCTTTGTCTCTATTATCTTAGTATCAATCATTTAATATCTCCTGTCTTATAACGTTCTTATAGTCTTCAGGCAAGTCCTCATCTAAAAGGTCAAATATAAATCCTACTAATTTAATTTCATTCTCTCTTAATTCTTGGTTAGCGTCTTCTAAAGCCACTATACGCATTCTGTAAAAATCTGCTATCATATCTTAGTCGTTGGTTCCCATGAATGGGATTTGGGAATTAGGCCCGATTTCTTCTTCTACTATTTCAGCAGTTCTCTTCATTTCTTGTATTAAATCAGATACTTCATTGTATGAATGCCCTGATAAATAATGTAAAACTGAATTTACTACTTCTACTGGTAACTTTACTTTTTGATTATTCATTTGTTAATTGCCTATTTCTAGGACTTTATTTAATTATTGGTTTACTTAAAAATTCTCTTTACTCCTTTAACAATCCAGTCTCCTATTAAATACACTAACATAAAGGGAACTATTAATAATGTTAATACTGTTAAAAATACTTTGTTTAAAAAATCTTTCATATTTATTTATTTACGTTTAAAATCTTCTGATTCGTCTTCTCCAAAGATACCTAGTTCATATAAACCTGTCATCTTTAGTACAGCTCTTGATAAAGCTCTTTTCTCTGCCATCTCAGCTACATACCAAGTGTTAGTCGAAGATTCTTTAGGATGATCTCCTTTTAATGCTGAGCCAAAGGTTTCAATAGTCTTGTTTCCTTTAGTTGCATAAGCTTTAATTACAGCGAAATTAGTTTCACATTTAATAACGTCATAAGTTATATTAATGTCTTCGTACCCCATAACTTTCTCAATTCCTGATCGAGTAATGATTACGTAATGCTTATGTTTAAATACATCGCTTTTGTCTAGTCCGTACTTTAAGTACATTTCTTTTAGTTTTTCTACTTGCATAATTTTTAATTTTAAGGTTTATATTATTTTCTATGGTGTAAAGATAATACTTTTTTTAATACTACCAAGCTTATTTTATTTTTTTTTTAATTTTTTAAATATATGTGCTATTACATCTACAGTCCATCCATTACCTAACATTTTTTTTCTTTGGCTATCTGAAACGGATGAAGTATAGTCTTTAGGCACTGTCTGAAGAGCTTCAAAGTCATTTACATTTAACTTAACTAGCTTACTATCTTTTATAACTCCATAATTACAAGCTGTATTAAGAGTGTTTGTTTTTCCTATTCCCACTCTACCTCTCCTCGTTTTTGAGTTTGGAACTTCTAAATTAACACTATCTCCATTATTAGCAATTAGAAAACCTTTTTTAGTTGCATTTTTTATTTTAAAAGATCCATCATCATAACTATCTAAAACTAAAGGAGAGTCTAGTATCTCTTCTCTATTACCTCTAACTATATCCGATAGGTATATTCCTTTATCTATTATATTTGTGTCTACATCTATATTAGTCCAGTACAATCTCTGTCTCTTTTGTGCTGAGAAATTAGAGCTACATATCTTAATAGGACTAACACCTAAAGATTCAGTTATTATATCCTCCCATTCTTTTTTCATAACTACGTTTTCAAGTAAAAAGTACTTAGGATTAACCTCTTTTAATATTCTAACAAACTCCCAAAAAAGCTTACTCTTTCCATCAAATCCACTACCATCTCCTGACCTACTAAAACTCTGACACGGACTACCTCCGTAAAGTATATCAATTTTAGGCAGGTCACTTCCTTTTAAATTTACAATATCTCCAACCTGTTTAGTGTTTGGATAATTGTTTTGAGTCACTTGGATAGCGTACTTATCTATCTCACTCGCAAAGTAGTTATCTACTTCAATACCTAATCTTTCTAAAGCTATCTGTCCACAGCTCATTCCATCAAATAGACTTAATACATTTATTCCTTTGTTAATTGTTTTCATATTTTTAATTATTTTTATTTCTAGGTTTATTTATTACGTAAGTTAAGTATGTTCCCAGTATAGCTCCTGCTGTAGTGAATAGTAAATCAGGTGTGTTAAATCCTGATCCTCCACGTCTAGAGTCATACAGCTCTTTAAATAATCCTGCTCCAACTCCTGATGCTGCTGCAAACTTAATAGAGCGATTTAAATCTCCTGTCGCATCATGAAACAAACATCCTGCCATCATAGATACTCCTGTACCTGCTACAAAGTGATAATACTTATCATCTCCAATACCTAAATTTAGTACTGTTCCATCTTGAGCTTTGGCTGAAGCCATACTCATTAGTAATAATAGATTGGCTATTATAACTACTTTTACAAAATTGTCAAATTTACTGTCTTTCATTTTTTTCTTTAATTTAAGGTTTTTAATTATTTATTTAGTTGTTAAAAATTTTATTCGCATTTACATCTCTTTTGACATCCTTTCCAATAATAAACACCACATTTTTTACAAGTTGTGTCCATATCTTCCATATACTTTTTAAAAGCATTTAGGCTTCTTTTACCAAAGTGTGTCATTTCTGAAAGTAAAAAATGATCTTTGTCTTTTGTTATTATATCTTTCATATAAATCATAATTTTTTAATTTAAACGTTATAAGCCATTAAGTAATTCAGTCACTTTACATAGACTTTCCTCACAATCAGTCTCATAGGCTTCGTATTCTCTCCCTACCAACCAAGGTTCATCTTTAATAATCTCTATTGTATATCCATAGTTTTTGCCTTTGTACT
>JAAEPP010000142.1 GCA_024232495.1 Flavobacteriaceae bacterium | reverse complement strand
GGAATTTTGATAAATAAAGCAAATATGTAAACAAAAGTGAATCGATTTTCTCTATGCAGTGCAAATAGTGTGGTATTGAAATTTGTATCAAATGTATTTACTAATAAGCAAATAGAAAAATATCTTAGATGGGGCAATTATGACAGGCGCGGGGCAATTTCGGACCTTTGCCCATTTCAGGGATAGAGTAATATTTGAGTGCAAAACACTATAAGACCTGTTTGAGAAACATATTGCAAGTATACTTGTGGAATATTGTTAATATAAAGAAAAAAAATGTGGCTTTTACAGGGGAAAGTTTATATTTGCCCCACAAAGTTTCGGAAATTTCAAATCGGAATTTTCACAAAAAAAATTATATAGATGTTTTATTTTAGTGCTTATGCATAAATCCGGAAAATTCCAGTTTTCTGAAATGTATATAAAAGGTGGTCAAAATTGCCCCACATAGCAATTTGATAGTGGTCCAAATTTGCCCCTGTCCATGGAAGACATGAATAAGTCCGTTTTTTTCGGCTAATGATACCTAAATATCGATTTGCAAGGGAAAATATAAGTAAAAATTCATATACTTGATAAAGTGGCCATTAAAAGTCGAGATTTACAACTCTCATATGGTTACTATTTAATATTTGTAGGTTTACTAGTGATTTTTTCCTTGCAGATCAAAATTAAGCGGTTGTGAAAAGAATAAATAAACTCAAATATATATGCTACGTAAATAGTCATTTGCTCAACTGAGAAAAACTCTATTTATTCAGTGTTTAAGCTGTAAATGAGCAACTTTTAGCCTAGATGACCATGGCTGGGCATTTTTGGCTGGTGTTAAAAATATATGAATGCTAAAAGATTGTTTATTTATTGCTTCATGAAGGTTTTTAAACAAATGGATTTTATTTGGAAATTG
>JAAEPP010000141.1 GCA_024232495.1 Flavobacteriaceae bacterium | reverse complement strand
GCTCATCAAGAAGCTGAAGCTCAACATGTCCGCCATCAAGTTGCCCTTCGACTGGAAGAAGAAGTCGGTCCACGAGCTTGAGCTGCAGATGAACAGCAAGAAGATGACCGAGCCGCCGGTGGTGGTCATGTTGGTGGAGCCCAAGATCATGGTCATGTATGCTGGTGAAGTCGAGTACGTCGAGTACGTCGAGGAGATCATCGATGTGGAGGACCCGCTGGCCATTTAAGAAGGTGTTCGTTCAGTTTACTCCCAAAGGCCCGCCAGGAAATGAACCAAAGGAGTCCGCCAAACCAAACCAATGGGTGGCCAGCACTAGGACCAATTAGAACGCAGGGCCTTTGGTTACATCGCTGTGTTGACTAAACAGCTTCTTGTCGAGTGTTGTGGTGCATCGAGTGTTGTGTGTCAGGTGTGTGTGTCATCCTCTAGTGTTGTCCTCCAGTGTTGTTGTCCACACTGTTGTCGAGTTTCAGAAGCCGTTGTGTAGAAGTCGACCCTAATCAAGCCGACCCTCATCAAGCCGACCCTCATCAAGACGACCCTCACCAACGAGT
>JAAEPP010000140.1 GCA_024232495.1 Flavobacteriaceae bacterium | reverse complement strand
TTATTGCTGGGGAATTTTTTTAGTAGCGCCAAAAGGGAACTTCATGATATTTTGATATTGTAGGAATGTTAATGAAAATCTTCTACTTTTAACTCACCTTTTGCGTCAGAAAGGTAAAAAGCGCTCAAAATTATCCTACAAGCGTGTAGAGGTGAACCTAATCGCTCACCATAGATGGAGAGGCCGGGTTAATATTAAAATCTTCAAACAGTTGATTAAGAACTTAGAGGGAATTTACAAATATGGGTACATGGAAGGTATAGAAGGCACAAGAAGTTGTAAGATCATCATGCATATATAGATGAGACCAAATCTGTCTCCCCTGCTATCCCAACAATAGTGGTATACCAACTCGCAAACTTAGGCATGATATTACAAAATCACGTTTTATTTAGAGACCAGATAAAATATGATCAATCAGACTACCACTGCAGATTATAAATAGCAGGTTTCTAGATTTTCTAGTAAATTGCATGATAGGTTTCTCACTTACTATCTACTATAGAGTTTTCAATTTGAAAAAAAAGTGTTGATTGACATGCTGAATATGTTGTAAGAAATGTGGGAAAGTTGATTGCCAATCTTGCATTTCCTTACAAGCGAGTCAATAACTCAAGCTCTAAGATTGTAGCTCTTTATATCTAACTCAGCATTCACATTAGTTCTAGATGAGTCCAGCATAGATTGCAGATCATGATCCTACAATCCAAAATTCAAATTTATGAATTATAAACCTTGCTCTTATATAAGGAAACCCTTTAGTTTTAGGAGTACCATTGTCCATGTCAATGCCCTCGCAATATCAGTTACTAGGGCTTTTTACTGCCTTACCCAAATCGTGTTTCAATGAGTGCTGAAGGGTAGTTGCTGCTGCTGTGGTATATTTTTCAACCGAATGCCTGAATATAGAAAAACCATTTTTTACAAGACAAGACATCGAAAACCCATTTTTTCTTTTTCTTTAGGAAAGTTATACTTTGCAGGTCACCTCATATTGATATCAATTGCAGTCAGGTCTTGCCTCTATATCACTATATATATTTTGGTATAGTGAGTCCCTTAAAAAAGGCAAAAAGATGATAAGCCACTCAAGTTCATGAATGCCTTACTCAGCTACAATGAGCTGATGGAATCTGAGCGATGTATCTGCGCATTGCCTCCTTGGTTTGCTTATGTCATCTTATTTTCAGCACACAATTATTTATTTTCCAGTCTTGATGTTTCATCAATTTCTGAGAATGAGTTATGTGAAGATGAGAAGATACTCTCTATGATTTGGAAAGCAGGTATGAACATTTATCGTAAGTTTTATGTTCAACCACTGCACAGACTGTATCTTTTTGTTCGCAAAAGGTCTTGCTGTAGAATATAGATACCTAATGAAGTCTCCAAGGACACAAACTCTTACAGCTGTAGCCTAAGTGAAAAGTAGGGGTGTACCGGAATCCCGGCATACCGGATAATCCGGTGCCAGATCGCCAATTTTCAAAATTCCGGTTCCGGTCGGATTTTTTACAACCTTTTTTAGAACTAAGACAATGTACAAAGTGCTAAAATGTCCAAGATTATGATTCAAGAAAAGCAACTTCACCCCATTCCTTGGAAGAAGCTGATTGCTCTTCGAAGATGTTCCCGGCTTCCAAAAATAATCATGATCATACCACACATAAAAAGGTTTCAGCACCTCATTTGAGGAAAAGACCGAAAAAACACGGTTTTTATTTATAAGAAACTAGTACTAGGATTTTTCATAGATACCAATATATTATTTTGTTCTTTTGTTTCCTTTAACAAAAAACAATAGTAAGTTTAAGAAACTTTTAGTACTAGGGCTTGAGCCAAGTTTCTAATCAAATTAAAAATGGATAGTTCCTTGAAGTAAAACTCGTAGTTTTGGATAAAAATTAAGAAAAGAAAGTTCAGTGATAGCTATTTAAGGGTATAGGAAAGTAGTATACTGTCGTGTATTGGTGTTGATTTTTTTACGTAAAAGTAAAACATTTTAGGAAACTTTAAACCTGTAAACATTAACAAAACTTTTAGGAGCCTCCTAGTGCAAAAAGCTTGATTAAAAACTTTACTGCAGAATACCTTTTTGCCTTTTTGAACTGGAAAAAAACATTGGCAAAAATCCGGTTATGGCCAGATTATCCGGTAAAATCGGGCCCGATTTTGTGGAAAAATCCAGTTCCGGCCAGATTCTAAAAACCCTGATCCAGTACATCCCTAGTGAAAAGCATATTTATTTCAAAGTCCTATTTACTGCGAAGAATAAAATAGTAAAGGCTGATTCAGCCTTTAGAATCATTGTTTCCTAAATAGCAGTTTTATAGCTGTTATTTTCCAATGAGCACTCAAGTTGTGCCCCATTAATGATCAAGGTGTAGCTGATAATATATTTACATTCAGTTTTGTTCATGATAAGTATAATTGGTCATTTGATTTTCTCAACATTGAATCATATGTGAAAGGTCTGTGTTATTTGACTTTCAGTTTTGTTCCTTCAAAAGAAGTTGCAAATAAGCTAATTGAAATACAACTGAAAACTGCTGATAGGTAAGTTTTATCTTCATCTGATAGCTTTCATGTTGATATGTTTTCACATCATCATTAGAGCAAGGGCAACACATAACCTAGATAAATGCTAAAACCTCCTTGGAATTCTGGATGGTCTTTAAGGTTAGAAATTATCTGCCATTATGATAAGTTTGCTCCATTTTATAGAGTAGAATGCACCCCATATATTCGTATTACGTTATATCTCAGTGTAAAACACATACTCGGTGTAAAACACAAACACATACATATATTTCCTTATATTCTTACTTTTATGAAAATCCTGGTTTTGAGTATTCTTATTCTTGGTTTGCCTGTAATTGGTTATCTGATTAGTTTTTATTGATGATAGACATTTTGTTTGTGCAGCTTAACGAGAGAAGGATGAAGCATTCTTCTGTGGAGGAAAGTATCATTGGGAGACTAACATCACTGTGGAGATGATGTTGGATGAAGAGGTTTATGAAGATGGATTGGAGGTGAAGTCCCCACAATGGCAAAGTGTGGAAGTGGGGAATCGAGCAACAAAGTTGGATGAACGCAAGTGGAGAATAGCAGACAGTGTTTGTCAAAAAAATGTATCATATCCAATGCTCGGATGAAGAGTCAACCTTCAAAATCTAGAAGATTACTGAGCAATTAATACATTAGTTAAAAGGGCTAGACACATGAAAAAACCACACACATGTCTTTTTTGTAAGGAGAACGTTGAGTTGTCTTGCAAACAAGTGCTTACATCAAATATATGATATAAAGTAACCTATTGAAAATTGAATTAAGATAGTAATATATGAGCTCTCGGACTTACACTGTTAACAAGATGATAAGAATAACAGAAATTGTTATTCTTATTAACTTGATAACGAGTTAAGCCCGAAATCTCGTTTAAAAAGTGTTTTAATCTAATTTTCAATTGGTACTTAATATCATAAATTCGAAGTAGTTACTTCTGTGCTTTATTCACCAAAATACTAATGTCATTACTTTCACTTGCATATAACACCTTAGAGGTTGTCAAGCATTTCTTCAAGCCAGCTTCTGTGAGTTTACCTGGTTTGATTTATACATTTTAAAATGTCTGTCAAATGTTGCAGGTCATTGATCTTTTAAGATGCCCTATGATGAACTAAATATGACTAGTTGACCCTTTCGAATTTAGGCTAGACTCCATTTTAGCCTAGCATGCAGCTGTCTTCTAAGGCAACAGAATATAGAATATTGTGCTGTTTCAGTTCCTGATGACAGTGTGCACACACTGTCATCATATGTTGTTAGTAGAGTATGACAATTTGGTACTGTTAGGTTTCAACCACAATTAAGTTAAAATCTTTAAGAGTATTTTATGACTCATCAAAATCTTGTGCCTTTTTGAGGAAAGGCTCAAGCAGCATTGATAAGTTAAAATTGATGCTGCCCTCTTGTATTTCTTATCATGAATTCCACAATCGTGATAAATAGATTCACAAACTAGGCTGCTTCACTGTTAATCTTAAGACTCTAGTATCTGGAACTTTTTAATATCATAATTTCTAAAGCGAGACAGGAACAACGCAAGACGACACACACAGAAAAAAACGTCAGATGGATTAAATATTATGTATATAATATATAAATGTTGTCAATATTTCGCCCTGGCACACAGGGCTTCTTCAGGTCCTGATTTACGGAAATAATTTCTAATCTTATAACATCTTTCTTTAAATAATTTAAAGTTTTTAATCAGTGAGTAAGAAATATATTTGGAGTTCTGTTTCTATGATGAATTTTGTCCTTTCAATTTTGTTGTTTGTTCCTTTTTGAGTTCTTCTCCTTTATACCATCAAAACTTCTCCTTGTCTTATGCAAGCCTTGGTACTGTATGTGAATACCCTAATAGGCTAGTCTTTGAAAGGAGAAAATATTGATACCCGTGTGCTATCCATCACAAACATATACCTGGTGGTAAAAACTACGGTTGAAATTCCTGTTTTATTTCGAGTTTTTTTATAAACTGGCTCGAAATTGATGTTTTCTGCTTAGTTTCTTACTTCAAAAACTGATAATAAACTTGATATGTTTTTGCTGTGAAAAAAATGTCAACAATACATTTTTGCTAAGCATCTACAAATCCAAGATTGGACAAGTCCTATGTTGGCAATAAGTTGTTTGCCCAAAGAAGCACTTGAAGATTCTCAGATAACATGCTTTCCCGTAGACAGCTGTGTGACCCTCAGACAACTTCAATAATTTATTTCAATTTGTGCCGCCCTGGTATTTCAATTCATGCCCCCCTTCACTTAGAAATAAAAAAAAAAAAAACATAAGGAAAATAATTTATGTTGGAATTCATTTTTCAAAGTAAAATGGAACTTCTGCATGAAATCCCACATGCGAAAGATCAGTTTCTTACTAATAAGTTTGTCTCTTTAAAATACTATCTCTCAAGTTGTTCTACAACAAATAATAATGGTATCTTACATACAAAGGTGTGCCGGGGGAATATCATCCACTTTTAGCTACTTCCTGAAACAAAACAGATGCTGATAAAAGTGTAAAGCCGCAGGCTTTTTCTTTGTTTCCCAATAATATGTGCATCTTTTTGCAGTGATTGTTTAAAGGTTCACCAGGCCTTTTCAGAGGAAAGTGTTACTCCCTGAAACGAACTTTCTCTTTGAAACATTTCCTATGAAAGAAACTCAAAACTATACCAACTGCTAAATGCTTTTAATAATTCAAGTTTTCAGAAATCTAAGTTTCTCAAGAGTGTCTTTAATTTACACGTCGGCCAAGATTACGTAGATGCTGCTTGATTAAACGTATAGTTTAAACTTAGAAGCTGAAGCTGAGAATCAATAATTAAACATATTCCAGACCGAATCTATGTTGCTGATGGAAAATTTCATTTATCTTGGAGCCCCTTGTCTTTTTGGTGATTCC
>JAAEPP010000139.1 GCA_024232495.1 Flavobacteriaceae bacterium | reverse complement strand
TCAATGAAAAATTGCATCTTTTATGGCCCATATACTAAAATGTGTCTTATATCCCTTATTTTTTCACCAATTTCAAAAACAAGTAAATGTGTACATATATTGATATTAGCACTCTTTGAATATAAAAATTGTAACTTTCCACCATATTTAATTTTAGCACAGTGAATGATTAACCAACATTTCATGGCTCTGGAAATATTGGCCCTATGTCACAAAGGGAAATTATCTATTTATCAGCAAATCTAAAAAAAAATTAAACGTTATCATATTTGAGCTTAGTAAATATGTAGTTCACTGACCAAACATAACCATTTTCAAAATTAAAGTTCTGGCTCATCTGATGCTTAACATTTCCATATTCAGAAAAACTCATCATATTAATGTATTATATAATCTAAGAAAAAAAATCATGGAAACCTTTAATATTCCAATCTAATGCACAATCTTAGCCTAAAGATGTGTTTATTTAGATAAAATTATGAAAAAATTTGAATATTGAAATCAACTCTCATAATGGATGATTTCCCAAAAATGGCCCACTTAGGACACCAATGGCCCATTTTGGTATATTTTTCATAATTTTTTTAAACAAGATTTTAAACCAAAATTTACCAGTAAAAGTTCGACAATGTAAAGTAATAAGCAAAAACTTGTATCTTAGCTAAAATTAGTAAAAGAAACAACTTTTTTTACCAAGAATGTCAGAAACTTCTCGTCTTTGCCATTTTCAAGCTGTTGAATACCCAGTCTAATATTAATGATGTCACAAACTTTTCATCTTCACCTTCATCATGCTGTTAAGTACCCGTTCTAAAAAAAAGCGCAAAAAAATCTAAGCACTTCCAAACAAAAGTGCACAGGATGGTCCAAACCCCCTGTATTTGATCAAATTTGTTTTGATGCCCCACTGTGCACCGTTAGTCAGATCATGTTTTATGCTTCCAGAAACGTTGTAAATCAGCATATCTTCATAAATAATACTGATATTTGACCCTGGTTTGTGGCATAATGATTACAATTAGTTTATTTGTATAAATCCATAATAGCCGGTTCTTTTTGTAGCTAGTTGTATATACAT
>JAAEPP010000138.1 GCA_024232495.1 Flavobacteriaceae bacterium | reverse complement strand
GAAAAGAATAGCACAATTCGGGGAATGTAAACAGCGTTCTCGTGAAATGGGTAAATATATTCTTAGCCAGGCTACAGGAATTCAAGCAAAATCCATTGATAATTCAACCATTGCTTTAGACTCTGAAAGAGATAAAAAGCTGGGTTTGGATATTCTGGGTTGTGCAAGTTATCTTAGATTTCATCATTATTTTACAGTTGATCAGGTGCGTCTTGTGGGTGCTCATACTTGTAAAAAATCTTTGTTATGTCCGTTTTGTGCACGGGGACGTGCTGCCAAAATGATCTCCAGATATAAAGAACGTCTCGATATTGTTCTTGAAAAAAACCCAAAATTAATTCCTGCCTTTTTGACTCTCACAGTTAAAAACGGGGATGATCTGGACGAACGTTACAAACATCTAAAAAAATCATATACGAAATTGCTTGATAGACGTCGAAACTTTAAAAAAGTTGGTCGGGGTTACACTGAACTGGTTAAAAGTGCAGGGGGGGTTCATTCCTTTGAATTCACCAATAAGGGAAAAGGCTGGCATCCTCATATTCATGCAGTAGTGCTTTTAGATGAATTTATTGATATTAAAGCATTGACCGCTGAATGGAAAAAAATCACTGGTGACTCTTGCAATACTGACTTAAGACTTATTTCTAAAAGTGGCGATGGTTCTACTATAGAAGCATTATTAGAGGTTTTTAAGTATGCTTTGAAATTCTCTGAATTGAGTTTAGAAAACAATCTTGAGGCTTACAGAACTTTGAAGGGTCAACGCTTGCAAAGTGCTTATGGTTGCCTGTGGGGTGTTAAAGTTCCTGAGAATATTTTAGAAGATGAATTAGAAGGTTTGCCATATATCGAATTGATTTACAGGTATCTGGATAAAAATGGCTACAGCCTTCAAGACCTAAAAAAGATGACGGGTTGAGAAGGGGCGACGCAGGGAGCATCCGACGAAACCACGTCATAATCACCAAAAGACTTACCCACCGCCAGACCTTCAGATAATCCTTAAGGTCTTACGGTCTGCCCGTGGATAAATCTTTTTCTTTTGCCCTTTCCCTTAATCAGCCATCTCTTGATCTTTTATGAGGTGTAATCCCTCCCTAAAAACTGGATCCTCCCTGTGTTCGCCAATCCCCAGAACTAATACGCATTTACGCATTTACACAATTACACAATTACACAATTACACAATTATGTAATTATGTAATTATGTAATTTATTAGAAACTTGACAAATTTCCAAAAAAGCATATATTGGAAGAATAGATATTGAAATGAAAAATATATCAAATTAAAACTTTCAAAATAAAGGTAAATGAAAAATGGAACATTCTATTTTAAATATGTTTTTGACCAAAGGTGTTTTGAATCGAAAACTTAAAAACTCATCACTTTCTGATAGTGATGAGCCAGAAGAAACAGACGATTTAAGGGTTAGAAATGTTTGTGCTCGAATGCCTGAACATATGATTGCTGAGCTTGAAACGGCTTGTTCAAAGCTATCTTGTTCTAAGCGTCAATTCATCGAGGTTTCAATCAAAAATGCATTATCTGAATATCATTCTTTGGCTTATGAATATGATATGACTGGAGAGCGAGAACGCCAAAATAACGAGGAGGCTTATGAAGAATATATTCAAGAACGAATCGAAAAAGGTCAGTTGAGCGTACACCCTGTAACTGGAGAGGTATTAATATGAAATCAATGTTTACAATGACTGGTCAAGTCATCAATGTGTATATCACACCTAAAGGCATGAACCGAAAAACCCAAGAAGAATACGGGGGCGATGACAAGGTGCAGATCATGGGAGATATCCCCCTTGATAACGGTCAAAGTCGTAAAGAATTAATCGAAATCAGAACCTCAGAGCCTCATACCTTTGAAAAGCTCATAGGGAAGCCTGTAAGCCTCCCTATCTCATTTTACGCCCCAACTAAAGGGACAGTAATCTATTTTATGCCAAAAGGGCACACAGTTGCTCAGATGACCTCTTAATCAATATTTATGAAGCGTAAGCAAGAAGGAAAACGGCCTCAAATTTCCAGAGATTTATCTCGGATTTTGGGGCTTTTTTCTTCTGTTTATATTTATACATGGAAATAAAGTGGTACAACAAGCTATACTGCGGGTTACAGAAGGGGTAAATCTGATGTCTAAAAAGACAAAAACCCCATTGGATTCAGTTTTCGAGGCCGTGTCCAATGAGGGTTCTAGTTATGCAATGCATGGGAAAAGAATAGCACAATTCGGGGAATGTAAACAGCGTTCTCGTGAAATGGGTAAATATATTCTTAGCCAGGCTACAGGAATTCAAGCAAAATCCATTGATAATTCAACCATTGCTTTAGACTCTGAAAGAGATAAAAAGCT
>JAAEPP010000137.1 GCA_024232495.1 Flavobacteriaceae bacterium | reverse complement strand
TTTACCATTATCATATCCATACAAACATTTCCAATTATAGGAGCTTTTTTACCATGAACCCATACCCATCCTTTTCCATTCCCATAAGACCTACTAATGCCATCAGCGTGACCAATGGGTAAAGTGGCAGTAATTATAGGGTTGGTACTTTTAAAGGACCTATTATATCCAATACTTTCACCACCGTTTATATGATGAATTTGCGATATAACGGTTTTTAAGGTGGCGACTGGAGTAAAATTTTTCTGCTCTTTTATGATATTACTAAAGCCATACAAGCCAATACCACACCTGACCATATCAAATTGTGCCTCAGGAAAATTTAACAATCCAGAAGTGTTACACATATGTAATTTAGGTTGCTGGTTAATTTTTGTAGATAGATTTCTAGAAATTGATATAAATAAATTAATTTGAGTTTCTGAAAAATCTTTTTCCTTTAAATCTTCGCTAACCGCTAGGTGAGAGAATATCGAAGCAACCTTTATAGATGTTGTTGTATTTAACACAGAAAAAATCTTATCTACCTCACGTTCATGAAATCCCAATCGATTTAAACCAGTGTTAAATTTTAAATGAACAGGATAGTTAGATTGTTTCTTTTCTGCAGCAATTTTTATAAAATGATTTAGTGCTCTTTCGCTATATAAACTTGGCTCTAAGCATCGATCGATGAGTGTTTCAAAATTTTCAAGCTGAGGATGCAACACTAATATAGGAGTTTTAATACCTGCATTTCTTAGGTTGATCCCTTCGTTAACATAAGCAACCGCGAAATAATCAATACCTAAAACCTCTAATTCTTTGGCAACAACAATAGCATCACTTCCGTAAGCAAATGCTTTGACAACCCCTAAAAATTTTGTGTCATCATTTAATTTAGATTTTAAATAACGATAATTATTCCCTAGGGCGGTAAGATTTATCTCTAAAATTGTTTCAGTAGTTTTTGGCATCCCTTAGGCTTCCTTTTTTTTAGAAATATCTTCAGGCTCTTGAACATTGATGTTTTTAACCTTTTCTCGCAACATTAATTTATAGTAAGCAGACCTGCTTAGGGGCTCATATTCGTCCACTTCCCCCAACAATACCAATTCATCACTCTTAGCCTTCCGGTAACTATAATTTGCAAGATTTCCAGTACGCGTGCAAACCGCATGAACTTTTGTAACATATTCAGCAGTTGCCATAAGCGCTGGCATAGGACCAAAAGGATTTCCTTTAAAATCCATATCTAATCCCGCAACAATTACTCGAACGCCTCTATTAGCTAAATCGTTACATACTTTTACGATTTCGTCATCGAAAAATTGAGCTTCATCAATACCAACCACATCACAATTATCAGCTAAAATAGGAATGTTAGCGGCTGCTGGAACGGGTGTAGATTGGATTTCGTTACTATCATGAGACATTACTCTTTTGTCATCATAACGGGTATCAATAGCAGGTTTAAAAATTTCAACTTTTTGCTTGGCAAACTTTGCGCGTTTTAAACGTCTTATTAATTCCTCTGTTTTACCTGAAAACATTGAACCAGCAATGACTTCAATCCATCCAAATTTTTCTTTTTGATTTACCGTATTTTCGAGAAACATAAATTTTTTTTAAACTAAAACTAAATTCTTTGACGTTTACATAAAGGTTGTGTAAATTTATAAAAACAAAATAGAAAATTTGCTTTATTTTAATAAGTTATGAAGAAGAAAGTCCTTTCCCAAATAAATGCAATAGCTCAGAGTATTGTTAACTCAGAAAATGAGATCGACATTACCAAATTAAAAAACTCATTAATTCAGCTTTATGAAAAGCTAACAATTTTAGAATTCTTAGAATCTAGTGTTGAAACCGAATTTGAAAAACCAGAAAGATCTGCAACAGACTCCAAAACGTATAGAGAACAAAACTGGTTTAAAGAGCCAGATCCCGTTCCGCAAAGCCCTCATAAAGAAGAATTAGTAGAACCCTTAACCGAAAAAATTAAAGATATAGTTGCCAATATGCCCAATGAAAACGAGGAGGCTATTGAAGAATTATTAAAAGAAATTATACCATTAAAAGAAACTTATAACAGTGATTTAGAGGAATTTGCCGCATCTTACACAGAAAACCCTGTTTTTGAAAGAAAACAAAAGATAACAACTGAGGAAAAACCAAAGTCGATCAATGATAAAGTCAATTCAGGCCTTCCTATTGGATTAAATGATCGAATAGCCTTTATAAAACAATTATTTGATGGTAGTACAGATGATTATACGAGAGTTTTATCTCAGATAAATTCTATGACTACATTTCAAGAGTCAGTTTCTTTTGTTGAAAACAACATTAAACCAGATTACAATAATTGGGAAGGTAAAGAAGAATATGTAGACCGTTTTTTATCAATTATCGAAAAACGTTTTAACTAAAAATGGGGAAACTTTATTTAGTTCCAACACCAATAGGAAACTTAAAGGATATTACTTTTAGAGCAATAGAAGTTTTAAAAGAAGTAGACTTTATTCTTGCCGAAGACACCCGAACAAGTGGGAAATTGTTAAAGTATTATGAGATTACCACACCCATGCAATCTCATCATATGCATAATGAACATAAAACAGTAGGTCATATAGTAAGAAGAATCTCGAATGGAGAAACAGTAGCTTTAATTAGTGATGCTGGTACCCCAGCTATAAGTGATCCAGGATTTTTGTTAACTAGAGCATGTGTCGAAGCTCAAATTGAAGTAGACTGTCTGCCAGGAGCTACAGCATTTGTCCCTGCATTGGTAAATAGTGGTTTACCAAACGATAAATTTGTGTTTGAAGGTTTTCTACCAGTAAAAAAAGGCAGGCAAACGAGG
>JAAEPP010000136.1 GCA_024232495.1 Flavobacteriaceae bacterium | reverse complement strand
TCATAAAAATGCATTACCTCACTGTGATGATTTTGAAGATAATGGCTATACTAAAGAAGAAATGAAATTGGCTCGTGAGCCTCAAAAAATACTAAATGACAAATCGTTTTCAATTTCTGCAACTGCGGTCCGAATCCCTACTGACGGAGGACATAGTGAATCGGTAAATGTTGAATTTGAAAAAAGTTTTGAACTTAGTGAGATTAGAAAGATCCTACACGAAACTCCTGGGATTACCGTTCAAGATAATCCCGTTACCAATACCTACCCCATGCCTATTTATGCGCACGATAAAGATGATGTGTTTGTGGGGCGAATAAGAAAAGATGAAAGTCAAGAAAATACATTAAATATGTGGATTGTAAGTGATAATTTAAGAAAAGGTGCGGCAACCAATGCCATTCAAATTGCTGAATTTGTTTTAAACAATTTCTTAAAATCACAACCAAAGAGCACATAAAATAACGGATTAAACACCTCTGTAATAGGAGTGTTTTAATACTGCTTGTATCAATTAGTAAATCTTTATTATTTTATATATGACCCCATTAAAATTGAATTGATCATTTTTTACTTTCCCTAAAAGACAACGACCTATTGGTGCTGCTGGAGCTATACCAAGATAGATGATGTCATCAACTTGTAATTTGCCTACCGATATACTTATAAAAAAATTTGCTTGGTTGGTTTCGATTATGCTTCCTAGGCGAATTGTTTCTGAAACGTCACTAATAGTTACTTTATCCAGTTGTAACATTACTTTTTCGATCTCCCTTAACTGCTTACCAGTTGCTTCTCGTTCAATTTGCAACATGGCACGTTCGGTATGATGTTTATCACCACTGGTACCTTTTGATTCATCTCTTAGCGCCTGCTCAATATTAGCAATAGTCTTGTTTACAATTTCATACCTGATCTTAATAAGATCTTTGCACTGCTGTTGTAATTCAAATTTTAATTCTTGAGGAGTCATTAATTATCTGTTTACTGGTATTGTTATTAAATAAAAACTCCGAACATTAAGTTCGGAGTTTCGTATTATTCTTCCTCTTCTATTTCGCTCATTTCAAAGCTATCCATAAAGGCGGTTGTAAAATTGCCTTCTATGAAATCGGGATGGTCCATCAATTGTCTGTGAAAAGGGATGGTCGTTTTGATTCCTTCTATAACAAACTCGTCCAACGCTCTTCGCATTTTACTAATCGCTTCTTCACGTGTTTGTGCCGTAGTGATTAATTTAGCTATCATCGAATCATAATTTGGAGGAATTGTATATCCTGCATAAACATGCGTATCTAATCGAACTCCATGACCTCCTGGAGAATGTAGTTCTGTAATTTTTCCAGGGTGAGGTCTAAAATCGTTAAAAGGATCTTCTGCATTGATACGACACTCAATAGAATGAAGTTTAGGAAAGTAATTAACCCCCATAATAGGAATACCCGCTGCTACTTTTATTTGTTCTCTTATTAAATCAAAATCAATAATGACTTGTTCTGTAATTGGGTGTTCAACTTGAATCCGAGTATTCATTTCCATGAAATAAAAATTTCGGTGCTTATCAACTAAAAACTCAACCGTCCCAGCTCCCTCATATTTTATATATTCAGCAGCTCTAACGGCAGCTAGTCCCATTTCTTCACGGAGTTTATCCGTCATAAACGGACTTGGGGTTTCTTCGGTTAACTTCTGATGACGTCTTTGTATAGAGCAATCTCTTTCGCTTAAATGACAAGCATTTCCTTTACTATCACCAATGATTTGTATTTCGATATGGCGAGGCTCTTCAATAAGTTTTTCCATGTACATATCATCATTCCCAAAAGCAGCTTTACTTTCTGCTCTAGCAGATTTCCAAGCATTTTCAAGATCCTCTTCATTCCAAACAGCTCTCATTCCTTTACCACCGCCACCGGCACTTGCTTTAAGCATCACAGGATATCCTGTATTTTTAGCTACTTTTACACATGTCTTAAAGTCCGGAATGATACCTTCACTACCTGGAACGCAAGGTACCCCAGCCTCAATCATAGTCGTTTTAGCCATTGCTTTATCGCCCATCCGGTTAATCATGTCTTCAGAAGCACCAATAAACTTAATATTGTGCTCTTCACATAATTTAGAAAACTTAGCATTTTCAGAGAGAAAACCATATCCTGGATGAATCGCATCGGCGTTTGTAATTTCTGCTGCTGCTATTATATTGGGTATTTTTAAATAACTTTCGTTACTTGGTGCAGGACCAATACAAACAGCTTCATCAGCAAATCTAACATGAAGACTTTCGGCATCCGCAGTGGAATAAACTGCTACAGATTTTATCCCCATTTCTCTGCAAGTACGAATTACTCGTAATGCTATTTCTCCTCTATTGGCAATTAATATTTTTTTAAACATAATTTCAATAAATTTCAATGAGTCAAAAACATATCCTTAAAATAATGAATTTGAATTTTGACTTTTTTAGATTTAATTAGTTAAGATGGGTCTACCAAAAACAATGGTTGATCAAACTCTACCGGTGTTGCGTCGTCGACTAAAAACTTGACAATTTTTCCAGAAACCTCACTTTCAATTTCGTTGAAAAGCTTCATTGCCTCGATAATACACAAAACATCCCCTTCTTTAATTGTATCTCCAACCTCTACAAAAGCAGGTTGATCTGGTGATGATTTCCTGTAAAAAGTACCAATTATTGGTGACTTTACCGTTATATAATTTGTGTCCTCTACTGTTTCTAAAGATGCTTCAGCAGGTGTAGAAGAAACTTGAGGTGCAGCCACTGGTGCAGAAGCAACTTGAGGTGCTAAAGCAGGCATTTGTTGAATGTAAGTAGTATCCGCTTTTGTTTGTTCATCAACTGTTTTAATTGTAATCTTTACATCATTCATTTCAAGTTTTACTTCTGTAGCTCCAGATTTTGCTACAAACTTGATTAAATTTTGAATCTCTTTTAAATTCATGGTTTCAGTTTTAATTGTTCTATTTATTAGGAGTCATATGCCCAAGTAAGATACATGGCTCCCCAGGTAAATCCACCTCCAAAGGCGGCGAATACTAATTTATCTCCTTTTTTTAGTTTCTTCTCATAATCCCAAAGACATAAAGGTAAAGTCGCTGAAGTCGTATTCCCATATTTATGAATATTTTTCATTACCTTCTCTTCAGCTAACATCATTCTATTTGAAGTTGCATCTATAATTCTGTTATTTGCTTGATGAGGTACCAGCCATTGAATATCGTCTCCAGTTAACTGATTTCTTTCTAATATTTTTTCAGAAACATCCGCCATTCTTGTTACTGCAAATTTAAATACTGTTTTTCCGTCTTGAAAAACAACATGTTGATTATTTTCAACGGTTGCTGCAGAAGCTGGAAGTAAAGATCCTCCAGCGTCAATTTTTAAAGATTCTCTTCCTAAGCCATCTGTCCTTAAAAGTTCGTCTTGTACACCAAAACCTTCATAATTAGGTTCAAAAAGTGCCGCTCCTGCTCCATCGCCAAAAATGATACACGTTGTGCGATCTTTATAATCAATTATGGAAGACATTTTATCGGCTCCTATCAAAAGTACTTTTTTGTAACGTCCCGATTCAATATATTTTGCTGCTACTGACATTCCGAATAAAAAACTAGAACAAGCAGCCATCAAATCGTATGAAAAAGCATTTTCTGCTCCAATTTGAGTTGCTACATAAGATCCGGTCACTGCAACTGGCATATCCGGTGTTGCGGTTGCCATGACAATCATATCTATTTCCTTGGGGTCGGTGTTATTTTTTTTGAGGAGATCCTTTGCGGCCTGAATGGCAAGGAAGGATGTTCCCTTATCCTTATCTTTTAATATTCTACGTTCTTTTATACCTGTTCGAGCAGTTATCCACTCGTCATTGGTATCTACCATAGTTTCCAAAATTTCGTTGGATAAAACGTAATCTGGGACGTAGCCTCCTACAGCTGTAATCGCTGCTGTGATTTTACTCATATTTTTGAATTAATTTATCAAAAAGAGGCAAAATTCCTCTAAATCGGTCGAAAATTACTAAAAATTAGTCAAAAACAAGAAAAAAACGCTTAGTTTTTATCTTATTAAAAAAAGTATTACAATAAAAAACGCTCACATTATGTGAGCGTTTATTTAATACTGTATTTAGATACTAAGCTACCTCTTCTACAGAGTCAATAACAATTTGACCACGGTAATATAGCTTTCCTTCATGCCAGTGAGCCCTGTGGTATAAGTGAGACTCTCCAGTTGTTGGATCTGTAGCTATTTGAGGCGTTGTCGCTTTGTAATGAGTTCTTCTTTTATCTCTTCTAGTTTTTGAGATTTTTCTTTTTGGATGTGCCATTACTTTTTTATTTGTCTGTTAATAAATTTTTTAATTTGTCCCATCTTGGGTCTATATTTTCGTCTTCCCCGTCTGTTTTGTTGCCATCATCGGTTGGACGTAATTCTTCTAGTTTATTGAGAATATCAGATTTTAATGTTCCAGCTTCGATTCCTGGGTGAGTTCTCTTTGTTGGAACCGCAAGAACTATTGTTTCATAGATGTACTGCTGAATATTAAATTCATAACTTCCATGAGGTATTGTAATTAATTCTTCGTTTTCATCATTAAATTCATCTCCAAATTTTACAATAAAATGAAAAGAACCTGTAATGTTTTGGTCGTAAGGCTCATTAGTTACATCACAATTTACATTTACGCAGCCTTTAAAGCTTAGGGTAAACTCCAACATGGTGTTTTTCTTAATCAGCAATACTTCAAGATTAATGTCTGAATTATTAAAATCTTCATACTCAAAATACTCAAAGAACGTTTTGGTTATCTTAAAGTCAAACGTGTGCTCTCCTAATTTCAACCCTATAAAAGGGATTACAAATTCTTTCAATTGCTTCATAATCACACCGCTGTTAAACACATTTAACTTTTCAATAACGCGGCTGCAAAGATAAAAAAATAATTATACTGCATGTCTATTTTAGGAATTCTTTTTTATGTTTAATTTTTTGAATCCTAAAGAAATCTCTAAAAGAGGTAAAAATCCATTAAAGTTATTATTAGTTCTTGTGAAATATTCTCTTTTGGGTTGATATTTCTAAAGGGTTTTCAGAAAGTAATTGGTATTCTTCTCTTTTTTTGAATATCTCAATTGCATTAAAAAGGGCTGCTTTAAATGAAGTATTGTCTGCTATGTTTTTACCAGCAATATCAAAAGCAGTTCCGTGATCTGGAGATGTTCTAATTTTATTTAAACCCGCAGTATAATTTACACCGCTACCAAATGACAATGTCTTAAATGGTACTAGACCCTGATCGTGATAAGATGCTATAATAGCGTCGAAACTCTCGTATTTTCCTGAACCAAAAAAACTATCTGCCGCATAGGGTCCGTAAACTAATGTCCCTTCATTGAATAGGTTTTGTAAAACTGGTCTTAGTAAAGTGTCGTCTTCACTCCCGATTACTCCGTGATCTCCATTATGAGGATTAATACCTAAAACTGCGATTTTTGGTTTTCGAATACCAAAATCTTTGATCAAGCTATCCTTTATAGTCCTTATTTTTTTCTCTATTAATTCCTTGGTTATTCTTTTAGAGACATCTTTAACCGCCACGTGGTCTGTTAACAACCCAACTCTCAATGAATCTTTAATCATCAACATTAAACTTTCACCCTCTAACTCTCTATTTAAGAAATCCGTATGACCTGGGTAATTAAAATCTTCTGATTGAATATTAGATTTATTAATAGGAGCCGTGACCAATACGTCTATTTTATTACTTTTTAACGCTGCCACCGATGCACTTAACGATTTTATTGCATACGATCCTATCTTTGAATTCTCTGATCCAAAATTTATAGTTACAGACTCTTCCCATGTATTAAAAACATTAATTTTTTTATGATTGATGGATTCTAATTTATCAATCCCAAATAGGTTACACTCTAAATGATAGTGATTTTTAAAGAAATTCATGGTTTCAAGAGAAGCAAATATTACTGGTGTGAAAAAGTCAAGAATTCTTGGGTCCTGCAATGTTTTTAAAACTACTTCGCTACCAATACCATTTAAGTCTCCAATAGAAATTCCGACTACTATTTTATTTTGCTTATTCATTTAACCTAGATCCCTTTTTTTATCATTATTTTTGTTTTACAAATGTAACTAAATGTAATTATGTTTACAGGAATAATTGAATCAATGGGAGAAATTATTTCCCTAACAAAAGAGGGAACCAATATTCATATTGAAGTAAAAAGTTCTATAACCCAAGAATTAAAAATAGATCAAAGTCTCGCCCATAACGGTGTTTGCTTAACCGTTGTTAAAATTAATAAAGATAACTATGTGGTTACCGCTATAAAGGAAACGCTAGACAAATCGAATATTGGAGACTTAAAAGTAGGAGACTTGGTAAACCTTGAGAGATCCATGAAATTACAGCAACGTTTAGACGGTCATATGGTTCAAGGGCATGTAGATCAAACTGGAATATGTACTCGTGTATCTGAAGTAGAAGGAAGCACCTATTTTAGCTTTAAGTATGATGACAATTATAGTAATGTAACTATTGAAAAAGGGTCTATTACAGTAAACGGAGTGAGCTTAACGGTAGTGGACTCTAAAAAAAATGAGTTTACTGTTGCTATTATTCCATACACCATCAATCATACTAATTTTAAAGAATTTAATGTTGGTACTCGCGTAAATTTGGAATTTGATGTGGTTGGTAAATATATTAAACGACTCACTCAGGGGTATTAATATTTTTGTATTTAGCTGTTGTGTGTTTACTCTAAAGTAATTGGTTATAGTATTTTAGGAGATTTCAAGGCTTTTAATTTGCTGTGTTCGGTACTCGAAAATGGACATCAACTGTTTTTTTATAAAAAGCTTGTGACCTAGCTTGCCGAGTAGCCCATAGGGCAATTTATAACTGACAATATCGGTCATTTTACAGTTATTAGCATCAACAGACTCAAACAAATGCTCATGATGCCACATTTTATAGGGTCCAAATCGTTGTTCGTCTATAAAGGATTGTTCAAATTCTACCTGAGTTATTTCGGTTACCCAATTCAATCGAAAATACTTTAACACGTTTACCTTATAGCTTATAATTTGTCCGGCATATACTTTTTTTGGAGGCCCCGAAGTGATTAAAAAATTCATCTCTGGAGGTGTGATTTTTGAAAGATTATTTGGAGAGCTAAAAAAATCCCAAGCTTTTGAAGTTGACATCGGTAAAGTAACTTCCGATTTTAACGTATAAATATTAGAATGACTTTTAATAGATAGAGACATTTTAAGTTGTTTTAAGGAATCTTTTTTTTAAGGTTTCGAAAATCATAAGATTTCCAAATAGCATTGAAAAAGCATAGCCAATGTCTTCAATTGGGATAGTAAAAAGGCGAATTCCTAAATTTTCTGAATTATTATAACTAACAATAGGAACCTCAATAAAAGAACCTGTTAAAATACCGTTGACTATAAAAAAGGGTATCAAAATTAGAATAAAGCTGGCGTAGAACTCTTGAAGGTGAGTTCTAAAAAACAACAAGCCTAGAAATAATACCATGGCTAAAAAAAGAAAATTAACTGCGGTATAATACTTTGTAATATTAGTAATAGCAACAATAGTAACTAAAAACATAAGAATTAAGGTAAAGTACAATGAAGCTTTTTTATTAAATTTAAAATTTGGATTTACGGTGATAGCACAATAATGTATAAACAAACTACAAAAGGGAATTATTAAAAAGAACAGCCATTCCTCAAGGGGCATCCCAAGCAATTCAATTCCTAAACAGTAATCATAATTAAACGACCAAACGCCAATTGCTGTAAAATAATAATCCCATATCAAAAAAATTAAGGCTACTAATACTGTGGAAACACTAAAATACTTCCAATATTTTATAAAGTCCTTGAAAATTATGGTATAAAGTAGAGGAACAGCTATAGAAAAGAGAAGAATATAGAAATAGAGTGGTGTCATTTAATTGAAAAGGGTTTCTTAAAATATTTTTTTGGAACATTTAGCATTCCAAAACATTCGCCATCTTCTTTTCCTAGGTGTTTGTGGTGTATTTTATGCGCCTTACGTAAACCTATTAAATAACTGTTTTTTGTGTTTTTAAACCATTTAAACCGTTGATGTATTAATACATCGTGAACCATAAAATAAGTAATCCCATAAAATAAAATTCCTAAACCAATGAAAAACTTATAATTTAATTCTGGATGAACACCAAAATAAAACAGCGCAATACTTGGAATGGCACCAATCACAAAAAAAGCATCATTTTTCTCGAAAACATGCTGGTATCTTGGCTGGTGATGGTCTTCATGAAGCACCCATAAAAAACCGTGCATTACGTATTTATGGACGAACCAAGTAACTCCTTCCATGCCCGCATAAGTGACGATAGTTATCAGTATATAATGTGTAATTGTCATTTTTTATTAGTTGTATTTTTAAAGCTGTTTAGACTAAATTAAGTTTAAAATTAAAATACGATTCTACCAAAAGCGCCATTTTTTTTGGGTTGGAAACTCGTATTCGTTTTTCTTTTAGTGTTTTTGAAGGAGTCCTTTCTATCTTATGTAACAAATTAAAGTAATATTTGTAAGCAACATAAACAGCAAGCTTTGCCTCCTTAGGCAACTTTACAATACCCTTATAAGCTTCTTCAAAGTCGTTATTTATCTCAAGTAAGACTCTAGATTTATCGGCCTCTGTGAAATTATTAGGGTTGATATTAGGAAAATACGATCGATTTAAGTTTTCAAAATCTTCATTTAAGTCTCTTAAAAAATTTACTTTTTGAAATGCAGAACCTAATTTCATAGCAGCCTCTTTTAAGTTATTGTACTTCTCGTCGTCACCTTGAACAAAAACTTTTAAACACATTAGTCCAACTACATCAGCTGAACCATAAATATAATCGTCTATTTCTTTCTGATTGTTATAATTTTGTTTTTCTAAATCTGTTCTCATGCTTTTTAAAAAGGATTCTACAAGAGCGTAGTCAATATTGTATTTTGATACGGTCCCCTGAAATGCATTAATAACGGGATTAGTGCTTATGCCAACTTTAAGAGAATATCTATATTCTTGTTCAAATCTATCTAGTAATTCTTCCTTAGGATACTCTTCGAAACTATCTACTATTTCATCTGCAACTCTAACAAAACCATATATATTGTATATAGCTTCACGAATATTAGGAGATAGTAAATTGACTGCTATTGAAAAGGAAGTGCTATACTTTTTCGTAATAATCTTTGAGCTTTCACTGGAGATACTGTCAAATAGTTGTTTCATCTGGGGTTGTTTTAAAGTTGGTTCATGATTTGAAATGTTTTAATATGGATTCCGCTGCTATTTTTCCTGATATTAATGCGGGTGGCACACCAGGTCCAGGTACTGTTAATTGTCCTGTAAAATACAAATTTTTTACTTTCTTGCTTTTAATCTTTGGTCTTAAAAATGCTGTTTGTGTAAGTATGTTTGCTAGCCCGTAAGCATTGCCTTTATAAGAGTTATAATCCTCAATAAAATCGTTGATGCAATAGGATTTTACAAACAATACCTCGTCTTTTAATTTTTGATTGGTTAATTTTTCTAATCGATCGATGATAATATTAAAATATTTTTCTCTGTGGACCTCAGTATCTTCTATTCCTGAAGCTATAGGTATTAAAAAAGTGGCGGCTTCTTTTTCTTTTGGTGCAAAAGCATTATCAGAAATACTTGGAAAGCTCGCGTAGAAAAGCGGGTCTTTAGGCCAAGAAGGTGTGTCGTATATATACTCCGCGTGCGAGTCAAATTCTTCATCAAAAAATAAGGTATGATGAGAAACATTCTTGAGTTTTTTATTAAACCCTACGTAAAAAAGTAAAGAAGATGGTGCAAACGTTTTCTTATTCCAATATGCTTCAGAATATTGCCTGTATTGAGCGTCTAATAATGTTTCAGTATGGTGATAATCTGCTCCACTTAGCACGACGTCGGCACTATTTTGAGACTCTCCGTTTACAACAATACGCTCAACGCTGTCGTTCACTACCTTAAGTTTTTCAACATTAGCATTAGTTTTAAAAGTAACGCCTAGCTCTTTAGCTAAGGATTCCATCGCTTTTATTACCTCAAACATACCTCCAATTGGGTGCCAAGTGCCTAAACCAAAATCTGCCCAGTTCATAAAATTATACATGGCAGGAGTGTTTCCGGGTTTAGCGCCAAGAAATAATACAGGGAACTCTAAAATTTTAATGAGTCGTGGATTGTTAAACCTTTTTTGTATTTGGCTACGAATATCAAAAAACAACTGGTTTAACTTGTTTATTGTTTTTGGAGTGATTAATTCTAAGGGGGATACACCTGGTCTATAAACGAGATCTTTCACTGCGACATCGTAATTGTTTTTTGCTTGCTTCAAGAATTTTTTTAAATGCAAAGAAGATCCTTTCTCTTCTTTCTCAAATAAAGAATAAATTTCATCTAGATTGTCTGGTATAACTGCCGAATCGCCAATACCAAAATAAACCTCATATGCAGGATTTAATTTTTCTAATTGATAATAATCCGATGGTTTTTTATTAAAGTCGTTAAAAAAGCGTTCAAAAACATCTGGCATCCAGTACCATGTTGGCCCCATATCAAACAAAAATCCATCTTTTTTATATTGCCTTGCCCTTCCTCCTATTTGAGTGTTTTTTTCAAAAACAGTTACTTTGTGACCTGCCTTTGCTAAATAACAAGACGCTGCTAAAGATGAAAATCCAGAACCCAGGATGTTTATAGTTTTACTCATGTTTCAAATATAGATAATTAATTTATTAAAAAACCCCTCTAGAAATTGCTTTCAATGAGGGGCTTCAATCAAAACCTAACAACAATTCTTTGTATTTTTAAGTTTTTGTTTATGATTATTTTTTTAGTAATTTCTTAGTTCCAACTAAATCGTTTCCATCCATAATTAATACTTGGTATAAACCACTTGATAAACTAGTTACGTCCATACTCTGATTGGACGCGTTAATTGTATTGGTTACTACTGTTCTCCCTTGCATGTCAGTGATAATTACATTAAATACGTTGGAATCTAATGTTGGATATTCAAAATTTAACTCACTAGCTGTTGGATTCGGATACATCACAAAAGTATTGGTATCAAAATCTTCTACTCCTAGGGTTGCTGATGGTAGCGCTACTAATTCTCCTCCCGCTGGAAGTGCTACATAAACACCAAATGCTGGGCCGTCTGAATTTTGTGATGGATCTAAAAATCCACTAGCTACCGCTACTAAAGCCGCACCATCTAATGCAAGTGTTGCTAATGGCGCCGCATAAGCTACAACTCCTGTAGAGCCGTCTGCTGTATTAATTTGTAAAGTGTAATCAGCTGTAGGTAGTTCCAAATATCCTTGGAATTCAGTGTATGAAATATCATCTACAATTGTTCCTGCGCCAACTCCTGTCTCAACAACGTCTACAGTTGGTGCATCTGTTGATCCGTGGTGTACTAACACATCCGTGTTTGCGGGATCTGTAGCAGATTCTCTACCCATTCCATAAACCTGTAAACCAAATGGTTGTGGTGGGTTGTACCCTGAACCACTAACAATACCATCTGCAACCACAATATATGTTTCGTTTGAAGCTAAAGTTACAGCTGCAGTGTAGATTGCCTCTTCTACTCCTGTACTGTTTGGTGGTGCTACTGATAACTCAATCTCAATACCAGCTGGAGCATCAACGAATGGAGATGCTGTTCTGAAAGCAAAATTTGGTATCAATAAATTTTCGTTTAAATATACATCTACTGATTCAGCAGCAGCATCTGCAGAGTTATGTATAACTTGTACTCTTGCTGTTGCTAGGTCAGCACTTGGTAATGCAATCATAGCTCCACCTGTAGGTAATGCAACAAAAACACCAAAAGCTGGACCATCTGAATTTTGTGTTGGATCTAAAAATCCACTAGCTACCGCTACAAAAGCAGCACCATCTAACCCAAGAGTTGCTAAAGGAGCTGCATAAGATACTACACCTGTAGACCCATCAGCTGTATTAATTTGTAAAGTGTAATCGGCCGTAGGAAGTTCCAAATATCCTTGAAATTCAGTATAGGCTAAATCATCAACAATAGTTCCTGCACCAACTCCCGTCTCAACAACATCTACAGCGGGTGCATCTGTTGAACCGTGGTGTACTAATACATCGGTATTTGCTGGATCTGAAGCAGCTTCTCTTCCTAATGGATAGATTTGTAAACCGAAATCTTGTGGAGGATTGTATCCTGAACCACTAACAATTCCGTCTGCAACTACCACATACGTTTCTCCTTCTGTTAAGGTAACTGGGGCAGTGTAAATTGCTTCTTCAACGCCAGAACTATTTGGTGGGGCTACTGACAATTCGATTTCTTCACCAGCAGGGGCATCTATAAAGGGAGATGCAGTTCTAAATTCAAAATTAGGAATTAATAAGGCGTCATTTAGATAAACGTCTACAAATTCTGCTGCAGCGTCTGCTGAATTGTGAATAACTTGTACTCTTGCTGTTTGAGCGGTAATGGTTGTTGTCATAGCAAACAACAACATAGTAATGATTAACTTTTTCATAGTTTTAGTTTTTTAAGTTTTCACAAATATCTAACAAAAAAACATTTTGTTAAACAAATTTAACGTTTTGTTAAACATTTTTATGTCTGCAGAAAGAATATAAAATAAAAAAAGTCAATTAAGTTGCTGTTTTATAATATATTAGATAAAAAAAAGGATGAAAAATTCATCCTTAAGTAATTCGCAAGAGCTGAATGTTGTTTAAATAACGGAGAGTTTAACTTCGTTGACCGATACTAATTCTTCTAACTTAGATTTAAAAATAATTTGGCTGTTGGTATTTGCCTTTTTATACTCATCCCAGATGTTTCCTACTATAATACACTTATTCTTGGTGTGTTCTAGTAGTTTCGCAACGTTTAAAATAAACTCATCCTTCTCCTCAACGGTTTTGTCGATCATAAAATAGGTGATCCAAGTAATGTTTTTTATTTGAGAATTCAAATAAAATAAATTGTCAAATGGAATACTTTTCCCCAGATAAATTACTTCTTCACCTACTAGTTTAAGGTAATAATTTAAAAACAGAAGACCTAACTCGTGGATTTCGCCGTAGGGTAAAAACAATACGTTTATAGGGTTATTTGATTTTTTATTGACTGGAATCTTAGCGATATTAAGTGCTATTTTTTGATAGATTAAATTAGACACAAAATGTTCGTGTGCAGGTTTAATAGAATCAGTTTGCCAAAGTAAGCCTAGATGAGTTAGTAATGGAATGTAAGTTTTGGTAAATATCTCTCTAAAAGTTATTTTTTCACTTTGCTGATCGTAAATTTCATGAAATAAATTTTGATCAAAAGTATACATACAAATAATCAAAGAATTAATTTCATAAGTGTTAGAAAAATCACTTAAAGCAAAGGCTTTTGTTTCATCAGCTATTTGATTATCAGATAGTTTAGATATTTTTGATATTTTATAACCACTTTTATATAGAAGGCTAACATTTAATATTTTTTGTAAATCGGAAAGAGCATAGGTTCTAACATTTCTGTTGAGACGTGTCGGATTTAAAAGTTCATACCGCTTCTCCCATATTCGAATGGTGTGTGCCTTTATTCCTGTCAAGATTTCTAAATCCTGAATGGTGAAAGTGTCTTTAATCTTGTTTACCAATTTGTCCATTTTATGAAACAAAAGTAGTCTTTTTATTTAATAAACAAGTATTTTTTATGTAAATAATTGTAAATTAATGATTTAATGGGTATATTTTAATTATAAAGGGGGAAGTTTTACAAGGTTTAGATCTGGTAAGTACTTATAAATTGACTGAATGTTGCAAAAAGAGGTAATTGATAAATCTAGTAGATCATTATCCCTATAATAGCCCCTCTCTCTGTTTCATGTAGTGATAATCAGTTCTTTTACTAATTTTGTCAATCTGGATGATGTCTATAAAAAAAGGCTTACAGTATTGTAAGCCTT
>JAAEPP010000135.1 GCA_024232495.1 Flavobacteriaceae bacterium | reverse complement strand
CTACCGGTTTTAGACCGTGGTAGGTCCCAGCCTGTGGGCCCTGCCCCCCGCCATGGGGGGCACTGTGGGCCCAGTGGGTCCTGGCAGGGGGCCACGGCGTGGCCCCAGCCTGGACCCGGCTGGATTGTCATAGGTGCGGAGCACCTACTACCGGTTTTAGACCGTGGTAGGTCCCCAGCTTTAACCCTGGGCGGGTTCGCAAGTGCGGGCAGCACTTGCTACCAGCTTTAGACCATGGTAGGTCGGACAGTCCCACTGTGCTACATACATCAGGGGCGACAGTCCCACTGTCCCCCTCACATTGGGAGGGTCCACGGACCAAGGCAATGTATTGCCATGGCCGCGGGCCCTCCCCAGAAGGAAGGAAGGAGGGAGGGAACCTTACCACAGGTCCACTGCCATCCTCGCCTGAACCAGATCAAGCCACGGCCCCCGGAGGCCCCAAGGTGTGAGTCCTCGCAGGGGCAAAATGTTAGTGAGGAACGAGACACGGCACGACCGAGGCGTGACCAGATCATTCGTTTGTGTGCCGCGAGAAAGATGCTTTTCAAGACGTTGGCCAGCTGGACCTAGAATTCTGTCTGTCTGCTTGTTGTTGATGGACCAATTGATTCTGAGAAAGTGCGAGACTGCGGAATCCTTAATAGCAACTGCTGACAAGGCAGGATAGTCCACACAAATATGTTGTG
>JAAEPP010000134.1 GCA_024232495.1 Flavobacteriaceae bacterium | reverse complement strand
GGGTGGAAACTTTTCTAAAATTTAACAAGTGGGGGGACGTATATTATAAACCAGAGCGTAGTACGTACAATCAGAGTGCTTCTTTTGATAAACTGTTGCTGAGTAGTTATTCTAGAATCACTGCAGTGCTTCTCAACTGCTTTATTGATCTGAAAAGGGAAAACACTCATTGTTTGGGGTCAGCTTCTATTTAGTCTGGGGTCAAAATTCATCCACCCTATCCCTGCACCTGATAAGCAATAGGTGACTAAACACAGCTGTTACGAGCGGGAAGTGAAGTCCCGCGCGGCCTATTTTTTACCTTGTTGCATTATTTGCTAAATATCTCTCATATTACATAAGACATTCAAAAACAAATTATATCATTCGATTCCTGAATAAATTCTGAACAAATTTGTTGAAACCAATAGAACAATAAAGCTTTTGCCTTGTTTCCAAATTTTTTTTAATATCGATATCGCTGTTTGCGAGACAACATGCAACAGAATTTTTCGTGGAGTGAAAATTTTGAAACTCAACAAAACAATATAAAAAAACTTAAATTTGTTTAGAAAATCATTTAGAAATATTCTAAATAGCTTAGTTAATATTATTTTTAAGTTTTTTAGATTAATTAAACCTGATTTTATCAGTAAAATCGTTGAAAGAAACAAATATAAGGTTTTGAAATTTTCTCGGCGCTGTTTTTCTTGTCTGACGCTGCGAGCCGCTGCGCAGGAAAATCCCGAAACCGCACGTGAATGGAATAGTTTTGGCCTAGGTAGTCAAACAAAAACTTAATTCCGCAGGCCCCTGGAGGCTTTTTAGAGTAAAAAATACTTGGAATACACGTAATAAGAGTTGAATAATACTTACATCTTGGGGCACAAAGTTTTCAAATCAAGGAAAGGTCACGAAACTCATGCTGAAGTACTAAAAGTGGGGAGGGCACCGCAGGATCGCGATGGAAATTGTGTGCCCCTCCATTTTAGGACTGTCTCATATTCAAAGTGAGACATGCAAAAAGAATGGAAGAATTATCTCTTACCGAAGAGCGCGGAAACGTAAAAGTTTGGGCTCATGTTTTGGCCTAAATGGCCGCGAATGAAAAAAATTCCTCAAAACGCAACTTCGATTTAAATCTTTGATTAATTAAGTAGAACATTACAAACTGTTTTGTTTGTCTTGGTAAGTAGAGTAATATTTTCTGCATTGAATTAAGCAAATTCGGTTTAGCTGGTGTTAATTTGAGAGCAGAAATATTTATTTGAAAAAAATCGAAATTTTCGAAATTGATGCGTGCGGTCTGTTGTGGCCCGAAATTCGAAGGACTTGACTTCCGCGAATACAATGTGGCGTAACAGCTGTGTGCCGGCCAGAGAGTCCAAAAACGCCATTAATATTCTTAAAACTTTAGAATTTTGGCACGAGACAAGCTGCTGGAAATTCCCCAGTACTTCATTCTTATCACTGTATCACACTATCCACCACAACTCTCTGTGAGTACCGTAAAAGCTCTATTTAGCCCCCTTGGGCTTATTTAATTTCGAAAACTCAAAAGGGGGCAGAAGCGCCAGGAGGGGGGGCAAGGGGGGTCACCCCTCCAATGTTCTCCAGGACCACTTTTCCAATTCTTCTAATTCCGTTGTAAAAACTATGGGGGGGTAAGGCCGATGATCTTGGCAATGATACTACATGAGTATTTTCTAAAATCTAGCTGTCTTAAATGCATTTTCGACGATCTGTAGGGTACTATTTCAAATTTTTTCTGGTGGCGAAGCCCCCCAGACCCCCTCATTGTGACTAAGCTTCGAGGCTTCTGCTGAGCCCGGCACCCGTCCTCTCTTTCGAAAACTATATACTTCAAATTTCTAAATCTGAGAGAACCAGACAGCCCTTCCACAATTCCTTGACAGATTGGCGTATTAAATTGGTCCAAGAAAGTTTTGGGTATCCAAAGGTTGGTCGTTTGGTTGCCGGCAGGATGTCATTTTCTAAT
>JAAEPP010000133.1 GCA_024232495.1 Flavobacteriaceae bacterium | reverse complement strand
CCTTCATATCTGGCCTCCTACATTTCTCCAGAAGAATCACGATCACTAGTCATTTGGTTGTCTGTTTCTGTGATTTCTCTGCTGACATAACATCGGCCTTCATCTTTCAACTTGTGTTTAATTCTCTCTTGTTCTTTTAGAAGCATCTGCTTTATCTGCCTTGCATCTGTTAGCTCTTCTCGACTAGGCAATCCTTCATATCTGGCCTCCTGCATTTCTCCAGAAGAATCACGATCACTAGTCATTTGGTTGTCTGTTTCTGTGATTTCTCTGCTGACATAACATCGGCCTTCATCTTTCAACTTGTGTTAAATTCTCTCTTGTTCTTTTGGAAGCATCTGCTTTTACTGCCTTGCATCTGTTAGCTCCTCTCGACTAGGCAATTCTTCATATCTGGCCTCCTGCATTTCTCCAGAAGAATCATGATCACTAGTCATTTGGTTGTCTGTTTCTGTGATTTCTCTGCTGACATAACATCGGCCTCCATCTTTCAACTTGTGTTAAATTCTCTCTCTTGTTATTTTGGAAGCATCTGCTTTTACTGCCTT
>JAAEPP010000132.1 GCA_024232495.1 Flavobacteriaceae bacterium | reverse complement strand
CCCAGGATGGTTTGCAAGGAGGAGAGAACGGTGGTCCGGAGGACTCCGACGGCGAGGAGGAGAATGAGCCCTCTGGAGAGGGTGAGGCTGGGGATTACGCCGACTCGGAGCTGGAGGTCGAGGTCGGCTCGGAGGACGAGGGGACCGAGCCGGAGGAGGACAATGCAAGGCCCCCGGGGGGCAGGAAGCGCACGCGGAGTGGGGACTCGGGTCCGAGGCCGGCTGGGACGCCTCCTCAGATGGAGAGTAGCTCATTTCTTAATTGGGCGCTAAATTATACTGTTCCCGTTGCAGGCGCAGCTCGACCCAAATGACCCTCAGGAGGGAACCTCGGGAACGCAGCGGGCAGGACCGGCTCGAGGGCCCGGAGCCATGGGGAGAGGAGGTCAAGTGCCAAGGCGCAAGGCCAAGGGGAACAAGAGACCAGGAGACAGGGGCCCGGGGAAACGGGGTTGAAATAAAGCCATCAATTGGATCTACATGAGTTTTGATTATGCCAGCTGGTGATTCTCAGCATTG
>JAAEPP010000131.1 GCA_024232495.1 Flavobacteriaceae bacterium | reverse complement strand
TTCCTTGGTTAAGGGAACTAAATTTAAGAGAATTGGTTGGGTTTAGATCAGTATGGGGCCAATTATCCCAATCCAATAACTCGATAAATGTAGGAATCGACAATTTACCAATACGTTACCAATCTCCAGAAGATATTTACTGGGAGTGGAGTGCTGGTGTTGGTAATATTTTTAAAATTTTAGCTATTGAATTTAATTTTAGAGGTAATTATTTAGACAATCCAGGAATAAGAAAAATTGGTGTCACTGGAAGTGTGAGTTTTTCTTTTTAGAAGCTAATGAAAGTTTTTTAAGTCTACTTAAAATTACAGAACAAAGGAGATTCAATAAGTTAAAAAGATCAATCAAAAGTTTATAAATATTCAACTTTATAGAACCGCCTCAAAAACATTAATTTACCTCATAAAATTAGTTATGTCAAGGTTTTTTATTCTGATTGATTTTATTACTTTTGCACCGCTTAATAATAAAAACAATACAAAATGGAATCAATGATGATTTATATGCCAATATTAGCGGCACTAATAGGGTTAGCATACATGTTAATGAAAAAGTCTTGGGTAATGAAGCAAGATGCAGGTGATGGTAAAATGAAAGAAATTTCAGATCACATCTATGAGGGCGCCTTAGCTTTCTTGAATGCTGAATATAGATTGTTAGCTATTTTTGTTGCTGTAGTAAGTGTTTTACTTTTTATTGTTTCTACTATAGTACCTTCCACACATTGGTTAATCGTAATAGCCTTTATTCTAGGAGCAATATTTTCTGCTTTTGCAGGAAATATTGGTATGAAAATAGCAACAAAAACAAACGTTAGAACCACACAGGCAGCAATAACAAGTCTGCCAAACGCCTTGAAAGTATCTTTTGGAGGTGGAACTGTGATGGGACTCGGTGTAGCTGGTTTAGCCGTTTTAGGTTTAACTATGTTTTTTATATTTTTCTATAACTTTTTTATGGGTGGAACTAGCGGTGCTTTTTCAGTGGACAAAATGACTATTGTATTAGAAACTTTAGCAGGGTTCTCTCTGGGAGCTGAGTCAATAGCGCTATTCGCTCGAGTTGGAGGAGGTATTTATACCAAAGCAGCTGATGTTGGAGCTGATTTAGTTGGAAAAGTTGAAGCAGGAATCCCTGAGGACGACCCACGTAATCCAGCAACCATTGCTGATAATGTAGGTGATAATGTAGGAGATGTTGCAGGAATGGGAGCCGATTTATTTGGTTCGTATGTAGCAACAGTTTTAGCTGCAATGGTTTTAGGAAACTATATTATAAAGGATATGGGCGGCTTTATCGATGATGCCTTCGGAGGAATAGGACCAATCTTATTGCCAATGGCAATTGCTGGTGCCGGTATTATCATCTCAATGCTAGGGACCATGTTAGTGAAGATTAAATCCAATGATGCAAAAGAGTCTCAAGTTATGGGAGCTTTAAATAAAGGAAACTGGTTTTCAATCGCTTTAGTTGCAATTTCTTGTTATGTTCTAGTAAAATATATGTTACCAGAAACTATGAAAATGCATTTTTTCGGAGAAGGATTAATAAGTATAACCGCAATGCGTGTGTTTTACGCAACTTTAGTTGGTTTATTTGTAGGTGGGGTGATATCTTCAGTAACAGAGTATTATACAGGTCTAGGTAAAAAACCAATTTTAAATATAGTTCAAAAATCAGCAACAGGAGCCGGTACCAATATTATTGCAGGTCTAGCAACAGGTATGATTTCTACATTTCCAACAGTAATTTTATTTGCTGCAGCAATATGGTCTTCTTACGCTTTGGCAGGTTTTTATGGTGTTGCAATGGCAGCTTCAGCTATGATGGCAACGACTGCTATGCAATTGGCAATTGATGCTTTTGGGCCCATCGCGGATAATGCAGGAGGTATTGCTGAAATGAGTGAACAAGATCCAATCGTTAGAGAGCGAACAGATATATTAGATTCAGTGGGTAATACAACTGCTGCAACAGGGAAGGGATTTGCAATTGCATCAGCTGCATTAACATCATTAGCACTTTTTGCTGCTTATGTGACTTTTACAGGAATTGATGGAATTAATATTTTTAAAGCGCCAGTATTAGCGATGTTATTTGTTGGAGGAATGGTTCCTGTAGTATTTTCTGCATTAGCAATGAACGCTGTAGGTAAAGCGGCTATGGAAATGGTTTATGAAGTAAGACGCCAGTTTAAAGAGATTCCAGGTATTATGGAAGGTACTGGAAAACCAGAGTACGATAAATGTGTTGCAATTTCAACAAAAGCTTCTTTAAAAGAAATGATGTTACCAGGTCTTTTAACCATTGGATTTCCATTAGTTATCACATTTGGACCTATGATTTTTGGAATGGATAATATGATTATCGCCGAAATGTTAGGTGGATATATGGCTGGGGTTACTGTAAGTGGTGTTCTTTGGGCAATTTTTCAAAACAACGCTGGTGGCGCCTGGGACAATGCTAAAAAATCTTTTGAAGCAGGTGTTATGATTAACGGTGAAATGACTCATAAAGGTTCTGATGCTCACGAGGCTGCAATTACCGGAGATACAGTAGGTGATCCATTTAAAGATACTTCTGGGCCTTCCATGAATATTTTAATTAAACTTACTTGTTTAATTGGATTGGTAATTGCTCCCATACTAGGAGGTCATTCTTCTGAAGAAAGTCACGAAATAAATGCTAATACTATTGAGGCGCAGAGTATATCAAATGAAGTTATTGAAAAAGAAATTACGGTAAAAATGGATGCTAATGATGATGGTACTACTAAAGCGGTAGTAACAACAACAATGACTGAAAATGGTAAAGAAACTTCTACAGAGCAAGTTTTTGAAGGAACAGAAGCAGAAGTAAAAACTCAAATAAAAGCTTTGAAAGATGTTGATATAAAAATTGAAAAAAATTAAACTTATATCCAATTAGAATCTTAAAAAAAACCTGCTAATTTTAGCAGGTTTTTTTTTGATGAATATTTTTTATCTAGAATAATCCGTTGATTTCCGCATCAATTTTATTGATGATTTCACCCAAGTCCTCGGGATTGTCAACAAAGTCAATCTCATCTACATCTAAAATAATTAGATTTCCTTTATCATAGGTATCGATCCAGGCTTCATAACGTTCATTTAATCTACTTAGATAATCGATACTAATTGAATTTTCGTATTCTCTACCGCGTTTGTGTATTTGTCCTACTAGATTAGGAATAGAACTACGGAGATAAATTAACAAGTCAGGTGACTCAGTCACGCTTTCCATTAAATCAAATAACGACCGATAATTTTCATAATCACGATTAGTCATTAAGCCCATTGCGTGGAGATTGGGTGCAAAAATGAACGCATCTTCATAAATGGTGCGATCTTGTATAATGGTTTTTTTATCTCTTCGAATATCTAGAATTTGACGAAAACGAGAATTTAAAAAATACACTTGAAGATTAAAAGACCATCGTTCCATTTTATTATAAAAGTCATCTAGATAGGGGTTGTCTTCAACATCTTCGTATTGTGCTTTCCATTTATAATGTTTAGCTAATAAACCAGTTAGAGTCGTTTTACCGGATCCTATATTTCCTGCTATGGCAACATGCATAAAGTATTAAATTTTAAAAAGTTAATTTGAATTTACTAACCTTATTTCCGTCATAAATATAAAGGAATTCTTGCGTAAGCTGCAAGTCTTTTATACTTATTTCAGGAGATTTTATTTTTGAAGTTTCTTGAGTCTCTTTATTAATATAGTATAGGTTGTTATCTTTTTTTGCAATTAAATTTTCATTTATCTGTGAGATTTTTTGATAACCTTCATTAGGTATCTCTATAATTAGGCTTCCATAAATATTATAGGCTCTAATATATTTTTCAGTCATTAAAAAACAATAATTTATGTTACTAACTTGTTGTATGACTTCTCCATTTAAAGGCTGTGATACTGTTGTTTTATTCTGGTTCCTATAGTTGTACAGCTCTAATTGCTGTGAATCCAAATTAAAAGCCCATAAACTAGTATTTGCAGCAATTGATACCTGGCTAGTATTGATAAACTCGTAAATGGCATTAAAATTAATTCGCTCGATTTCAGATAGTTTATTGTCCAATAAAACCACAACATTAAAATCTTGATAGTAAACTGCAATATTCATGGGGTTAGAAATATCGACAGAATATATTTCACCTAATTGAAAATCCTTAAAATTAAATACGCTATGATTGGTTTTTTTAAAAAGAATTTGATCTTTGATGTAATAAGAATTATCGTGAAAGTCTATTCCAATAAATTTTTCTGCGTCTAAATACGAGGTCTCTACCAAAGTAATTTCTTGTGAAAATACTAGTAAAGGTAATAGTACGAAGGTTAATAAATATTTCAAAACGCTTACAAGATATGAAATTCTAAATTTATAAAAACATGAAATTAATAGCTTTAAATTTATATTGAGCAAATAATAATTTATTATTATTTGATTTATCAATTAAAATAAAATCAAAAAGTTTCACCAAAAAATTTATGCACCGATTTAACTAATTTTACTATTATGATTAAAAATGATAACTTGCTTTTTTTATGAATCCAACTCCAAGAAAATTAGAAATTATTACAATAGCATCAGCTTTATTTAAAGACAGAGGCTTTAGTGCTGTTACGATGCGCGATATCGCCAAGGCAATGGGAATAAAAGCAGCCAGTCTATACAACCATATTAAAAATAAAGAAGAGATTCTTACCTTTATAATTATTTCATTAGCGGAAGAATTTATTAATGGAATCGATGAAATCAAAGAAGAAAACAATACTTGTATTGATAAATTAAAAAAAATTATAGCATTACATGTTGATATAGCAACGAGAAATACAAATGGCATGGCTTCCTTAAATAATGATTGGATGCATTTAAAAGATCAATTAGATTATTATTTAACTCTAAGAGTTAATTATGAAGATACTTTTAGAACAATAATTAATGAAGGAATAAAAAAAAATGAAATAAAATCTATCAATTCTGATATTATGTTATTTTCTATACTTTCAACATTACGGTCATTGTATATTTGGATTCCTCAAAAAGAAGATATGAATTCTAGTTTATTAGCAACTAACCTAAGTGAGGTTCTGTTAAAAGGAATTAACAAATAAATTATAAATAATTGTTATCTTTGTGTCTTAAACTAACGTTTGTTAGTTTGTTAAAGTAAAAATAGTAATTGTGCCAAAGTTTTATCCATTAAAAGTAAAAGACCTATACAAAGACACTGAGCAATGTTCGGTCATTGAGTTTGATATACCGGAAGATTTAAAAGATAAATTTAAATATAAAGCGGGTCAATATTTAACTTTAAGAGAGACAATAAACGGTGAAGACATAAGACGTTCTTATAGTTTATGTTCAAGTCCCATTGATAACGAATGGAAGGTCGCAGTTAAACAAATTCCCGACGGAAAGTTTTCAACTCACGTTAATCAGTTCCTAAAAAAAGGCGACACCTTACAGGTAATGAAACCTATGGGAAGATTTGGTACTACAATTTCTGAGATTCCAAAAAACTATATAGTTTTTACTGCAGGAAGTGGAATTACTCCCATTCTTTCCATGATTAAAACACATTTAGCCAAAGAACCCAATAGTACATTTAAATTATTTTATTTAAACCGTACTGTAAAATCTATTATCTTTAAAGAAGAAATAGAACAGCTTAGAAACCAGTATTTTGGAAGACTAGAAGTTTTTTATTTTTTAACCAAAGAGTCAAGGGATAGTGAGTTGTTTAATGGAAGGTTTACCAAAGAAAAGTTAACATTCATTTTTAATAAATTAGTGAATGTTTCTGAATTAGATGAGTGTTTTTTGTGTGGGCCTGAAGAGATGATATTTTTAGTTAAAGATGAATTAATTGAGGCTGGAATGCCTAAAGAGCATATCCATTTTGAGTTGTTTGTCACAGGTCTGTCGACAGGAGTCAAAACCGAAATAAAAGATGTTGAAATACAAAAAAAGGAGGAGGTTGCGGTAACCATTATCGATGGTGGTAAAGAGTTTCATTTTGAAATGACTAAAAATGACGATAATGTTTTAGATGCAGCTTTAAATGCGGGTGCTGAT
>JAAEPP010000130.1 GCA_024232495.1 Flavobacteriaceae bacterium | reverse complement strand
TTCATTTTCCAATTTCCTGCTACTATATTTTTTCTCATTTTTTAAGTTCTAATTTTTGGATCTAACCAACTGTAGATCAAGTCTACAAAAATATTAATAATTATAAATAATGACGCTATTACTATGACCGCACCCATAATTACAGGTAGGTCTAGGGTATTAAGAGCATCTACAATTTCTTTTCCCAAACCATTCCAGCCAAATATAAATTCTACAAAAACAGCTCCTGCTAACATCGAAGCAAACCAACCTGAAATAGCGGTAATTACGGGATTCATAGCGTTTTTTAATGCATGTTTCCTTATGATGGAAAACTCGCTTAAGCCCTTCGCTCTGGCAGTTCTAATATAATCTAAACTCAATACTTCCAATAAAGAATTTCGCATTAATTGGCTCACAACGGCCAAAGGCCTAATTCCCAAAACAAGTGCAGGTAGAATTAAATTTTTCCATTGAATGTATTTGCCATTTCCAAAATCATCAACTTCGTAAAGACTACCTGTCATATTTAAACCTGTGTAGTTATAGAGTAAAAAACCAAATATCCAAGCAAACAAAATAGCGCTGAAAAAAGAAGGAACACTCATACCGAATGTGCTTATTAATTGTATTATTTTATCAATCCAATGATCTTTATTCATTGCTGATACAATTCCTAAAAAAACTCCCAGCACCATTGCAATTGTTATGGATGAAATTGCGAGTATAAAGGTATTTGGTAATGTTTCTGCAATAACCGAACTAACTAGTTTACCGTTTTTTTGAAAAGAATCTCTAAGGTAAGGAGTCTTTAATACCACATTGGTATTTAAGACTGAAAATAAAGAAAATCCTGTATATTTATTTTTTGAAAAAAAAGTATAATCAACTTCATCTATACTGTGAAAAGATAATGGCGATAAATCATTAATATAACAGGCGTATTGCTTCACCAAAGGTTGATCGAAACCATATTTCTTTTTGACAATTGCAACTTGTTCGGCAGTTTCATTTTGACCCAACATCATTCTAGCTGGATCACCAGGTAAAATATTAAACAATAAAAAAATGACAGTTACAACTCCAAAAAGAGTAAGAAAAGCGTATCCTATTTTTTGAAGTATATAACTAATCACTATTTTTTATTTGCTAGTATTAGTTTCGAAGAATCGTTCCAATGTAATTTTTGAATAATGGTTCCCTTGCGCAACGAAATCAAAGATGGGTTACTTCGTACTACCGTCTTTAATGCGGTTTCATCACAAAAATAAAAGTCGAAATTTAAGTCATTTTGTCTTTTAAGTTCTTCCGTCACTTCAAGACTAGATGAAGACAATCCAATTACTTTAAAATTGTTTTTAATTGCTTTATCGGTTGCTTTTTTAATATTTACAAAACCATTTGACTCGGAATTAGTTACACTATAGACTACCACAACAATAAGTTTTTCTTCCTCTAAGAAAACTGAAGTAAAATCAGTTCCATTTCGCTCCATAGTAAAATCATGGATAGGAGGCTCGTATCCCTCTTGAATCATTATGGTTTCCACTACGTAATCTCCCTCTTCTTTTGGAAAATCGCCATTTGTAATCACTACTTTCTCTGCACCGTTGTGGGTGAATGTCCAACGGTATTCAAAAATTGGTTGCACAGCATCTTCAGGATAGGACATCCCTTCATTGATATTGGCACCAATTTTATAGGGTCTGAAATCTACTAGGGGTAAATGCTGCAAGACATAGTATCCAAAAGCTAGACATGCAATAAAGGTTGAATACACTATTATTTTTTGAATACTTTTTGAAAATAATGGTTGTAAGTAATTTCTTCCAAAATAGATTACTAACAAAAGAATTAATAAAACGATATCTTTAGAAAATGATTCCCAGGGAGTTAGTTTTATCGCATCTCCAAAACAACCACAATCAGTAACTTTATTAAAATAAGCAGAATAAAAAGTTAAAAATGTAAAAAACACAATCATTAATAAAGAACTCCAAATGGTAAACTTTTTCGCATATCCAATTAATAACATAACACCAATCAACACTTCAAAAATGACTACAAAAAGGGCGATCATTAGCGCAAAAGGTGAAAAGAATTCTATATTTAAAACATCCGGTGCAAAATAATCCTTTAGCTTGAATGAGAAACCAACCGGATCATTCAGTTTAATTAACCCACTAATAATAAATAATGTACCAACTAAAATTCTTGAAATATTTGTAATTTGTTTCATATACAATAATCTATTTTTTATTTCTCTAAAAGAATTAACGCAAAAATTGCATAATTGATCATATCTTGATAGTTGGCATCAATACCTTCAGAAACAAGGGTTTTTCCTTTGTTATCCTCAATTTGTTTGACTCTTAATAATTTTTGTAATATTAAATCAGTTAATGAGCTTACCCTCATATCTCTCCATGCCTCACCATAATCATGGTTTTTGTCCATCATTAATTTCTTAGCTATTTCAACATTTTTGTTGTACTCAATAATAGATTCGTCAATATTTAAATCGGGCTGTTCTACAACTCCCCTCTCCAGTTGTATCAATGCCATTATTGAATAATTGATAATTCCAATAAATTCACTCACCTGACCTTCATCTACTTTTTGAACTTCATTTTGTTGCAATCCTCTTATTCGCTGTGTTTTTATAAATATCTGATCGGTTAAGGAAGGTAATCGTAGTATTCTCCATGCACTTCCATAATCTTTCATTTTATTGATAAACAAGGCTCTACAAGTTTCTATAATATTATTGTATTGTTTTGAAGTATCTATCATTAGTATTGTAAGATTTTCCGTAAATTTCGCTTAAATAAATCAATTTAAAAAATTGAAAACAATTAATTGTAAAGGAAAACTTATCGATTTATTAACACCCAAAGTAATGGGTATTATAAATTTAACTCCTGATTCATTTTATGATGGAGGAAAATTAGGGTCCGAAAAAGAAATTATTTATCAAGCTGAAAAAATGTTAGAAGAAGGTGCAACCTTTCTTGACCTAGGTGGATATAGCTCAAGACCTGGGGCAAATTTTGTTTCCGAAGCTGATGAACTTAATCGCGTCCTTCCAGCTGTTAAAATATTAATTAAAGAATTTCCAAATGTCAATTTATCTATTGACACGTTTAGGAGTAAAATAGCGAAAACGTGTATAGAAAACGGAGCTTGTATGATTAACGATATTTCAGCAGGTTTATTAGATCCTCAAATGTTGGAGGTCATTGCAAATTATCAAGTCCCCCTTGTGATGATGCACATGAGAGGCACTCCTGAAACTATGATGCTAAATACTAATTACGAAAATTTAACCAATGATATTCTTTATTTTTTCTCTGAAAGAATTGCAAAAGCACGCGCATTGGGAATTAACGATATCATCGTAGATCCTGGATTCGGTTTTTCAAAAAAACTAGATCAGAACTTCGAATTATTTAATGACTTAGCACTGTTTTCATTTTTGAACACTCCAATTTTAATTGGTATTTCAAGAAAATCAATGATTCAAAAAACATTAAATATCTCCGCAACAGAATCATTAAACGGCACCACAGCACTCCATGCAATTGCACTTCAAAAAGGGGTTTCTATTTTAAGAGTTCATGATGTTAAAGAAGCGTTTGAAACGATTAGTCTTCTTCAAAATTTGAAGTTTCATTAATAAAAAGTACTTTTACAAAAAGCTCAAACTCATTGGAATTATTTGATATTAGAATTATAGACATGATAGATATCGTACTAGTTGCGTTTCTCTTGTACTATATATACAAATTAATTAAAGGAACCGTTGCTATCAATATTTTTCTTGGTATTGTAATTGTGTATGCTATTTGGAAAATAACAGAGCTTTTAGAGATGGAGATGTTAAGCAAGATACTTGGTGGATTTCTTGGAGTTGGAATGGTGGCGCTGGTGGTGGTTTTTCAACAAGAGATAAGACGTTTCTTATTAATGTTAGGATCTACTAATTTTAGTGCCAGAAAGAAAATCTTAAAGCAGTTTAGATCGACCTCAGACAGCAAATTAGAATCTTCTATTGAAGCAGTAACGCTCGCTTGCAAAAAACTAAGCAAATCTAATACAGGGGCACTATTAGTATTTAAACGAAATAATAGTTTAGATTTTGTAAAAAGTACTGGCGACGAAATGTTTATTGAAATTAATCAGGCTATTATTGAAAGTATATTTTATAAAAATAGTCCACTGCATGATGGAGCAACAATCATAGAGGAAGGAGTTATTACTGCAACTAGAGTGGTGCTTCCTGTAACAAATGATCATGAAATACCTCAGCGTTTTGGTTTGCGACACAGAGCAGCGATAAGTATTTCTGAAAAAACAGATGCAGTTTGCATAACAGTGTCGGAAGAAAACGGACAAATATCATACATTAAAGATGGTAACTTTGTTTTATTTGACGACATGGAAGATTTAAATGAACTTATGGAAGACGACTTAGTATAATTAAACTGTTTGCTCCTTTAAAAACTGAACTTCGTAAAGATTTTTGTAATATCCTTTTTCTTTCTGAATCAAATCATAGTGAGAACCAATTTCAACTATTTTACCTGCTTCCATAACAATAATTTTATCTGCTTTTTTGATAGTAGCAAGACGATGAGCTATTATAATTGAAGTTCTCCCTTTTGTAATTTTATCGGTAGCAATTTGTATCATTTCCTCAGAGTAAGAATCCACAGAGGAAGTGGCTTCATCTAAAACTAAAATACTCGGACTACTTAAGTAAGCTCTCAAAAAAGCCAGTAATTGTCGTTGACCTGAAGATAACATAACTCCTCTTTCCTTTACGTTGTAATGATAATTATTAGGCAATTCATTAATAAATTTATGTACACCTATTTCTTTTGCGGCCTTGATAACTTGCTCCTCAGAAATAGTATCGTTATTGAGAGTGATATTATTAAATATAGAATCTGCAAATAGGAAAACGTCCTGTAAAACAACAGCTATATGACTCCTCAATGATTTTAAAGTATAATCGTTAATAGCTATATTGTTAATAAAAATTTCTCCACTATCTATCTCATAAAAACGAGACAATAAATTAATAATAGTTGATTTACCAGCACCAGTTGCGCCAACTATCGCCACCGTTTCTCCTTGCTTTACAGTAAAAGAAATTCCTTTGATGACTTCTTCATTTTCAATATAACTAAAACGAACCTTCTTAAATTCTATGGCCCCATTAGCCTCATCCAATAGTAATGTTCCGGTATCCTCAATTCTAGAATTAGTATCTAAAACATCAAAAACTCTTCGCGCAGCTACCATTCCCATTTGTAGGGTATTAAATTTGTCCGCTATTTGTCTAAGGGGCCTAAACAGCATTTGAGACAATTCGATAAAAGCGACTATAACTCCTAGGGTAATTATTCCGCCTTCGGCGGCATTTAATCCGCCATACCAAACTACCAAGCCAATTGAGACGGAAGATGCCATCTCAGCTATTGGAAAAAATATGGAATTATACCAAACTGTTTTTACCCAAGCTTTTTTATGTTTTTCATTAATTTCTTTAAATTCCCTGTACTCGGTTTTTTCACGAGTAAAAATCTGTACGATTTTCATTCCCGTTATTCGTTCTTGAACAAAAGAGTTTAAATTTGCTACTTGAGCTCTAACCTCCTCAAAAGCAGATTTCATAGCTCTCTGAAATACTCTAGTAGCATATAATATAATAGGTAAAATAGAAAAAACAATAAGCGTTAGTTGCCAACTTTTGTAGAACATCACGCCCATGATTACTCCCATTTTAAGTAGATCACTAATTATCACGAACAATCCTTGACTAAAAATACTCGAAATTGTTTCTATATCATTAACTGCTCTAGTAGTTAACCTCCCAACCGCACTGGTGTCATAATATTTTTGATTAAAACCAAGCATTAACTTAAACAGTTTTACCCTAATATCCCTGATAACACTTTGCCCTAGCCAATTCGTAAAGAATATAAAAGTCAACATAAAGATAACTTCCAAAATCAAAACAGCAACCATTAAACCAATATAAAAAACAAGGTTTTCCATGTCCTTTGGAACTATGGAATCGTCAATTGTTTTTTGCATAATCAAGGGGCGTAAAACTCCCAAGACAGATATCAAAACTGCGGCTAAGGCAACATATAAAAATGTTCCTTTATAATTGTTTGCATACCCTAATAGTCTTTTAAAAAGATTTAAATTAAATGCCTTGCCTGATTCTGCCATTTTTTTAACGTAGTATTCTTTAATTCATTTTAATTTGCTCAGGATAAATCACTTTAGTCAATACTAAGCCTTTTGCTGGTGCAGATGTTCCTGCCTTACTTCTGTCTTTACTTTTTATAATTTCATGAAATTCAGACAGCGATGTTTTTTCAAAACCAACATCCAGTAGGGTTCCAACAATTGCTCTTACCATATTTCTTAAAAAACGATCTGCTTTAATGGTAAATACTAACTGGTTCCCTACAGATTCCCAGCTTGCAACTTTTACATCACAATAATACGTTTTTACATCGGAGTTGGAGCGTGAAAAACATTGGAAATCTTTATAGCTCAATAGCTCATTTGCAGCCTGATTCATTAAATCAATGTTTGGTTTCTGATGAATTAGATAAGAAAAGTCTTTCGTAAAAGGGTTTTTTTCTAATGAAACAATATAGTGATATTCTCTTTCTATTGCACTAAAACGAGCGTGCATGTCGTCGTTAACTTGAAATAAATTTTGAACAGATATATCATTAGCTAAAAAAGAGTTTAACTTAAACATCAAATCATCGACTGAATTAATTTTTTGATAATCAAAATGAGCGAATAATTGTTTTGCGTGAACACCAGCGTCTGTTCTACCAGCTCCCATTACCTTTATTTTAGTTCTTAATAGTGTAGACAATGCATTTTCTAAAACCTCTTGAACAGTAATTGAATTAGGTTGGTTTTGCCAACCATGGTAGTTTTGTCCTGAATATGCTATTTCTATAAAATATCGCAATGAATCTTGTATTTTTGAAAAATCAAAGATACAAAAAGAGAAATTTTTGGTTTTGTTATACCCATGCTATTTTTTTATTTGAATGAAAAAGATTTTATTACTTTCTGACACTCACAGTCACCTCGACGAGGCCATGTTAAAATATATCAACCAAGCGGATGAAGTTTGGCACGCAGGCGATATTGGAGATATAAAAGTCACCGATGAAATCAAAAAGCTAAAACCGTTAAGAGCTGTTTATGGAAATATTGATAATGCATTGATCCGTAGTGAGTTTCCGTTACACAACCGATTTTGGTGCGAAGAAGTAGATGTTTGGATAACACACATTGGTGGCTATCCCGGAAGATATACTCCAAGTGTTAGAGAATCATTAAATAACAATCCTCCTAAATTATTTATTACAGGTCATTCACATATTTTAAAGGTAATAAATGATAAAAAACTAGGTTTACTACACATGAATCCAGGGGCTGCAGGTATTCACGGTTTTCATCAAGTAAGAACAATGTTACGCTTCGAAATCCATAAAGATAAAATACAAAAACTAGAAGTAATTGAAATTGAACGTAACTAAAACCCTGACATTAAAGACGAGGTTTAGTTCTATAGTTTAATGCTTTTATTGTTTTAAAACTCTCTTTACAACACTCGCTTCATCAGTTTTAATTTTCACAAAGTAAATTCCTTGAGCAATATTCGCTATTGAAAAATTAATATTTATTGAGGATTCTTCTATTACTAGCTCTTGAATTGTTCGCCCGTTAAAGTCAAAAATCGTAATAGTTTCAATATCCATATTATTTTCATTGAATAATGTGAGCTGACCATTGGTAGGATTTGGAAAAAGACGAATACTACTATCTAATTCATTCTCCTGATTTCCTAAAGTACAAACAACTAACGGATCGGTTATAGCTACTATAGATGTACAAGTAGCAGCATTACCATCGGTATCAGTCAAGGTAATTGTTATCGTATTATCTCCTAAATCGCTACAAGTAAATAGGGTTTGACTCAAATCAATTGACGTTGATAAGCCACAATTGTCAGCTGGTCCCCCTGGCTCATAAAAGAACGCTACGTAATCTTCTGATGCACTCCAAGATTGAGCGTTTCGTCCTGGAGTTGCAATCCCCTCTGTTCCATCTAAGTTTTCAACCCCTTGAGTTGCATCTCCGTTAGCTGGTATATTAGTGCTGTGAATTTCAATTCTATTAGTGTCCTCATGTAATTGCAGTTGTACTTTAACAAGATCATCAACGCCATAATAAGGAACATTATCATATTCCATTACCAAGATACGATCAGGAGCAATACCAACAGTTTCATATCTAATAACTCCTCCAGCACTAGGATCAAGATCTTCCCAAACAAGCGCTATAAGGTTATTTTCATCTCCAGAACTTGGGATAAGTCCTCCGCTACAACAACCATTTGCCGAATTTGAGTCAAAAGTTATAAAGCCATTTGATGAAATAAAGAAATCTGTATAGTCAGATCCATAATAATTAAAGGAAAATTCAATGGGTTGTGCACCAGAAACTTCATCGTCACCTAGACTCACCACGGTACCTGAAGTTGTAATATCAATGGGAGCGAAAACACCAGTCTGGTCTATCACCAGGGCTCCAGCTTCTAAATTGGTAACTACGTTAGGTATCTCCAACACCACTTCTCCGTTGGCATCAAGCTCAAGAGTAATATCTTGACAGGTAATTTCTGGAAGATTATCTGTGACTTCAATGGTATCTGTAACTGAACCACTAGCACACTGCGAAGTTACTTCATAAGCAATGGTATGAAAACCAACTCCTGCAATTGAAGGATCAAAAGTATAGCTAAGACCATTCCCGTCATCTGTAACCCCTGTCCCAGAGTAAACACCACCTATTGGAGTTCCTCCTCCAAATATTTGTAGGCCTTGACCTTCACAAATAGATTCTTCGGTGTTTATAGCGGGCACTGGCGAATCAAAGGCTGGAGTACCATCGCAAGTAGAACCAGAACTTCCAGCATCAGCACTAAATCCAAGTCCTCTCTTAGCAAATGCCTCCCATAACAAGCATTCATTAGCCCCTCCGTAAATTGCTAAATCAGCTGCAATTATAGCATCTCTACCATCAATAAAACTCGGATTACAAGGTTGTAATTTCATTCCCTCAGTTACCAAAGCAAATGCTTGAATATTTCCGGCATCCTGATCAACATCTCCAGTAAAATTATAAAAGTCGGTATCAAAACCGTAATCATCAATCAATGCCCAAGTTACTTCCCAAAGAGCAGTAGCCCAGACGGAACCAACACCGTGAGGAATGGCTAGATTACAAATATCATCATAAGTTTGAGGGTTAATAGCTAAATCGGTACTGTAAGGATAAGGGCGAATTCCATCTGCACCTGCACCCTGTCCAAATAAATAAGTACCAATACCTCGAGCGTCTGTTCCCGAATCTCCTGGCTTGATAGTCATCAAAACACCATAGTAGTCGCTCCAGCCTTCTCCCATTTGTTCATTGTTACTGAGGCAACCCGTATTTGTTGGACCACCTGTGAGTCGATTGGAAATACCATGACCGTATTCGTGGACAATTACTAAATTATCAAAATCACCGTCTTTATCATTACAAACATACATTTGCATGGTTGGATTGCTACCGTCAGGCGGTGTGCCAAAATTTGCGTTACAAGTACCTGATCCATCTTGAGCCTCTGCATTCACTGAATCACTTTCAGAACCACCATTTCCATAATTGTTTTCTTGAAAATTACCAGCTTCTTCATCAAATCCATAAACATACACTAAATCGTGAATAATATTATTCCAATAAAATAAATTAGTGATCGCTGCATCTTCATACTGATTTGTATTTGAATAAATGGGATCGAAAGCATATCCCGAAAAATCTAATTGTACATCTCCATCTGGTTGATATCCAATATTGTCTCCATCCTCATAGGCATCAACATTATTTCCTTTTGTCACTGTAAAATCTGCACCAGTGACCCCATCTACATCGTGCCATCCAAAAGGTGAAGCTGTTAAATAAGCAGGTTGCACTTCTATGGTTCGTTCTCCATAGTATGGACTTTCAATGGGCATAGCGAATACTTCGTAACATTCATCACAGTTAGCCATAGTAATAAAATCAGAGTTCTTGTAATTTAAAACATTATAAAGGTTTTTGTTGTAATTTAAGGATTCCTCATGTTGATGGTCAAAACCACAACTTAACAGATAATTGTTTTTATCTATAATGTTTCCGGTAGTAGCATCTACTCGAATATTCCACCAATTTTTTTGACTTTTTTCTTGTATGGATAGATCCCAAACTAGTTTTAATTGATCGTCCACCAGTTGATACATTAATTTAGCTGGGATTGGACTTAAAGACATCCCCCCATTACTAATAATTTGTCTTTGACTCACACCGGTAAAACTTTCTAGCACGGAAAGTTCATTTGTAATGGAGTATTGAAGTTGGCTAGCAGCCGATTGAATGGCTTGAACAGCTGTTAAACTGGTATTTATTGAATTTTTCAACTTTGCAGTAATTTTAAAAATAAAATTATTGGTCGCAGATAGTACGGTTCCATCCTCTAAGATGTGAAGACTAGATTGAGATCCAAAAACTTCAATATCGTTAAATATCTGACTGTAATATATATGATGAACTCCACTAGTACTACTAATATGATTACTAGAAAGCTCCCATTGAATATCTTCTAATAAAAGTTCATTATTGGCTACAAGTGCTGCAAGCTGATTATTTACTTGATCAGAAATCTCCTGTGCGGAACTAAGAAAAGTAATCAGAAAAAAAGATAGTGAAATTAGGAAACTGCTTTTCATAATGGTTTTTTTAATAATCGTTAAATATAGTAGAATCATTTTAAGATTAAACAATCAAGCATAAAAAAACCCTAAAAGATGGCATTCTTTTAGGGTTTCGCACTAATATACTAAGATTTGTGGTTTAGCGCAATCGATCTACAGATTTTACGAGGTCTTCATCCTTTTTTATGGCTTTGTTGGCCATGACTAAAAAAACGATAGAAATGATAGGAAGAAAAACTCCAATACCCTTCTCAGAAACTAATGTTTCTCCGGATAACGTTAGTGATCGATACACGAAAACTCCCAGTAAAAAAAAATTTAATATGATGTTTAAACGATTGATCACGAACTGTGATTTTCGTTTTTTATAGCTAAAGATTGAAATAAATGTTACTAAAATAGATCCAAAAATTAATCCTAACATGGTAGGTTCATCATTATGAATTACAACTAACCCTTCTTCAGAAACAATATTAGGAAACCAGACGTAAAGCGCTCCTAAAAGTGTTGCCGATATAATCATATAGATGGTTTGAATCCTTTGTAACATGATATAATTTTAGTTTCAAGCAACAAAAATACATTATCTTTTTATAAAAAATAAACCCAATTACTAAATTATTGTTGTATAATTGCAATATCAAAACGTAACCATTTCAGTTGCGGTCACTTAGTCTTCATTTATTTTTTCAAAAAAATCTACTTCAACAATTACATATTAGTATCAATAAAAATCATAAAAATTTTAAATGTTTGAAATTTCAGAATTAAAAGCAAAGAAATTACCTGAATTACAGGAAATTGCTAAAGCTTCAGGTGTTCCAAAATATCGTAGCTTAAAAAAATTAGATTTAGTATATAAAATATTAGATCATCAAGCAGCAAACCCACAAGCTGTAAAAGCCGTAATAGCTGAATCTTCTACAACAGATAGCGTTGCAAAAGAAACGAAAGAAGACTCTAGTAAAACTCAAGAACAACGCCCTAGGTCTAATCAAAAAAGAGAAACTAGGCCACGTACAAAACGAGAAGACAATAGAAGTCAAAATCCTCAAGCTCAAAAAAGTAATTCTCAGCAAAATAAGTCTGGAGAAGAAACTACTAATCAAAAAAACGAGCAAAAACCTAGGCAGCCTCAACACAATCATAAAAACGCTGAAGATAAGCGTCAAAAAAATGAGCAAAAACCAAGGCACAATAATCAAAATAATAAAAAAGAGCATAACAATCCCAACCAAAATAGAAGTAAAGATGGTAATAAAGATACCCGAAATAGGTATCGTCAACCAGAATTTGAATTTGATGGAATTATAGAAAGTGAGGGAGTACTTGATATCATGCAAGATGGTTATGGATTTTTGCGATCTAGTGATTACAACTATTTATCTTCACCTGACGATATATATGTATCTCAATCTCAAATTAGATTATTTGGCTTGAAAACTGGAGATACGGTTTTAGGACAAGTAAGACCTCCAAAAGAAGGGGAAAAATATTTCCCACTTATTAAAGTCAATAAGATAAATGGTCAAAGTCCAAATGTTGTTAGAGATCGAGTTGCTTTTGAACATTTAACACCTTTATTCCCTCAAGAAAAATTTAATCTTGCTGACAGACAATCTAGTATCTCAACAAGGATTATCGATATGTTTGCTCCCATAGGAAAAGGACAACGTGGAATGATTGTTTCACAACCAAAGACTGGTAAAACTATGTTGTTAAAAGACGTAGCTAACGCAATCGCAGCGAATCATCCTGAAGTATACCAAATCATACTTCTAATCGATGAGCGTCCAGAAGAGGTAACTGATATGCAACGTAATGTTCGAGGAGAAGTTGTGGCTTCTACCTTTGATAAAGAAGCTACAGAACATGTTCGAATTGCTAACCTTGTTTTAGAGAAAGCAAAACGTTTAGTAGAGTGTGGACACGATGTTGTTATATTACTGGACTCCATTACACGTCTTGCAAGAGCCTATAATACTGTTCAACCCGCTAGTGGTAAAATACTAAGTGGAGGGGTAGATGCAAATGCGCTTCATAAGCCAAAACGATTTTTCGGAGCCGCACGTAATATTGAAGGAGGAGGATCTTTGAGTATTATTGCTACAGCGCTTACTGAAACCGGATCTAAAATGGATGAAGTTATTTTTGAAGAATTTAAAGGAACTGGTAACATGGAACTTCAATTGGATAGAAAAATATCGAATAGAAGAATATTCCCAGCTATAGATCTTACCTCTTCGAGTACAAGAAGAGACGATTTATTACTAGGAGAAAATGTCATACAACGCATGTGGGTATTGCGTAAATACCTAGCTGATATGAATCCTGTCGAAGCTATGGAATTTATTAATGATAGAATTAAAAACACACGTAATAACGAAGAATTTTTAATCTCCATGAATAGCTAACACAAGTTTTCTTATTTAGACAAAGAGCCTGTTATTGACAGGCTCTTTTTTTTACTAGTGTTTCTCTCAGAATCAGTCAACTTCTGTGGAATCAAATAAAAATGTTACTCATAAAAAAATCCCTTCCAATTAAGGAAGGGATTTTGTATGTATTTAAGTGGGTTATCTAAAACCTACTCTTTGATCATTCGTTTTACAACGCTTGATTGCTCTCCTGTAATCTGTACCATGTACACTCCAGTTGCATAAGAAGATACATCGATCACTCGCTCACTTTGCATATCCTGCA
>JAAEPP010000129.1 GCA_024232495.1 Flavobacteriaceae bacterium | reverse complement strand
TGGAAAAAACTGAAACCTTTTTTCTTCAGAAAGAATTCAAAAAGTGAGACTGAAATATCATTAATAGAGGATGGAGAATTGTTCACAGAGCCGAAGGATATTTCTGAGATTTTAAACAACTACTTGGTTAATGTAGGCAATCATTGGCTTAGAGAAAATAGTTCAGAAAGTAATAATGGTATGGAAAACAAACCTCTTTCTGATATAATTCAACACTATAAATAACACCCCAGTATATTAAAGATAAAGAATAACAATAAATCCATCGAAAGGTTTGAATTTGAAAAGATAAATTAATCAATAATTAGGACATTGATTGGGGATTCAAACCATCGTAAAGCTTCTGGCTTTGATCATATTAATGCCAAATTCTTAAAAATTGCATGTAGACAGATATCACTGCCCCTAACCGCTATAATAAATAAATGCCTAGAGCAAGGGACATTTCCAGCATTACTGAAAAAGGCAAACGTGACACCAATTTATAAAAAAAACGACTCTTTTGATAAAGAGAATTATAGACCCATAAGTTTGCTTACTTCCTTTTCTAAAATATTTGAAAAAATTATTGAAATACAGATGCATACTTTCATCGACCCTAAACTATCTATTTTTCTCTGCGCTTATAGAAAAAGATTTTCTTCACAGCATGCCTTGATAAGATTGATCAAAGAATGGAAGCATTCTCTTGAAAAATCAAGGCATGTTGGAGCTGTTTTGATGGATCTTTCAAAGGCTTTTGACTGCCTACCTAAGGATCTTCTTATTGCAAAGCTAAATGCTTATGGATTCAATGTGCAAGCTCTAAATCTTCTTCTTAGCTACCTCTCAAATAGGGAACAGAGAGTTAAACTAAATGGTACTTTAAGCTCATGGGAGACCCTAGAAAACGGCGTACCACAAGGATCCATTCTAGGACCCCTTCTTTTTAACATATTTATAAATGATATCTTTTATGCTGTAAAAGATGGTTCTTTGTGTAATTTTGCTGATGACAATACAATTTTTGCTGATGCTAAAGATGAAGTAGAGCTAACTGAGAAAATAAAATCGAACGTAAAAGACTGTATTAAGTGGTTTTATGATAATAGAATGTCAGCAAATCCATCCAAATTTCAAGCAATTAAGATAGGAAATAAGAATAAAGATTTCAAATCATTTCCAATAAGTGATAATTTTGAAATAGAAACCACAACTGAAGTTTCCCTATTAGGCATTCAAATTGATGATAAATTAAATTTTGACAAACATGTAGAATTAATTTGCCAAAAAGCATCTCGTCAACTGAATGCACTTAAAAGATTAACAAACTACCTAGAAGAGAAAGAAAAACGTATTTTAGTCAACTCTTTTATCCTATGTCATTTTAATTACTGCCCTTTAGTATGGCTTTTCTGCAATAAAAAAAGCAAAAATAAAATAGAAAAAATAAATGAAAGAGCCCTACGCATAATCCATACAGATTATTCATTAAATTATAATGATCTCCTTAAAAAGGATGAAGATACTACAATTCATATCAACATGATTCGAAACTTGGCATTAGAGGTTTACAAAACTCTTAATAAGCTAAACCCTCCATTTATGCAAAATCTTTTCGAAGAAAAGCATACCAAGTATGATCTCAGAGGAATAAAATCCTTAGATATCCCAAAAGTAAATACCACGAAGTATGGGATCCAGTCTTTGAAATATCTTGGGCCCAAAATCTGGAATTCACTCCCAGATGAAGTTAAGTTAGCTCCCTCTGCGAATCATTTTAAAACACTGACAAAAACTTGGTTTCTTGAAAACGTATGTTGCTGTTCTTTTTGCCAAAAATAACCTGTCATGAGAGCGGTCATACTTGATGTAACTTTAAGTTACTTTATGTTAGTTTATATTAGTCTCTGTACTACGTAACGACTAACATTAAAAAAGATATATTATTATTAACATTTCTACGTAAATAATAAATGGATGTTTTGAGACTGCCAATGCAAAAAGATTTGATGAGATGAACAATATGAATTGCTTGAAATCAGAACGTTCAAAATTGCTAGTCGTCCCCCACCAATGCCAGTAAACCGTCTCATTTTCTAAAATTTTTTTCAAATCTTTACTAG
>JAAEPP010000128.1 GCA_024232495.1 Flavobacteriaceae bacterium | reverse complement strand
GTGTAGTTTAAAAGAAATTCAGGTGAACTGTTATTAGGGGGCTAAGATTTCACTAAGTTTCTTGGGGAAATATAAGAAACCCTTGAAGTAACAAGTTCTACGCTGTTCCCGTTGACAGAACTGTTGTAATACGTTTGTTAACAACGTTTTAGAGCAGACGGAATCGTTTATTCCGTGCAAAAGGCGTACTTTCTAAGAAATTGAGTTGAACTCTTATTGCAGGGCTATGTATTCACTAAGTTTCATTGGGAACTAAAAGAAACCCTCAAAGTAATGAGTTCTTGGCTGTTCCCATGGACAAAACTGTTGTAATACGTATGTTTAAAACGTTTTAGAGCAAACGGAATCGTTGTATTACATGCGAAAGGCGTACTTTATAAGAAATTGAGATGAAATCTTATTGCAGGGCTAAGTTTTTACTACGTTTAATGGGGAACTGTAAGAAACCCTGGGTGTAAATGTTCTACGCTGTTCCTATAGACAGAACCGTTGTAAAACGTTCGTATACAACGTTTTAGAGCAAATGGGATCGTTTTATTCAATGCAAATAACGTACTTTATAAGAAATTGAGGTGAACTCTTATTGCAGGGCTAAGTTTTTACTAAGTCTCATGGGGAACTATAAGAAACCCTCGGTGTAAATGTTATACGTTGTTCCCTTGGACAGAACCGTTGTAATACGTTCGTTTACAACGT
>JAAEPP010000127.1 GCA_024232495.1 Flavobacteriaceae bacterium | reverse complement strand
TGGAAAAAATTAATTTTCGAAACTTTCGTTTTGGCAATGGAAGCTTTAACAATAACATAACATAACAACGATAGCACAAGAACTTTTCTTCTCAAGTTTAGCTTCTACATGTCCTCTAACATATCAAAAATGTTACGTTCATCTTCATTAACAATGTCAAGTTTATGCACATGATAGATCTTTGTATTCGTACACGTGATTGTTAACAACGTTGGACACTCCATACTATTGTGCACATTGGAAATTCTATTTTATGTATTGAAAAGTTTTGGACTTACAGAATTTTGTTGTGTTGCTTTTGTCTTGTTTGGAACTCGTGGCCAGAATTAATTAGCGGGGGGGTTGGAATAAGAATGTCCTGGGTGGAAAATTTTCCAAAAATTAATAAGCGGGGGGGGGACGTCTATTAGAGACCAGAGAGTACCACAACTTGACCTTTGCTACCAGTTTTGCTCTTTTAATGACCTTCTACCCAGTTGTGTGTTCGCTAACCAACTTTGTAACACATCATTTTAAGTCACTGAACCAGCTCTATGGTTTGTTTTCCAAGCAGCTTTCACATGATGCAAAACTTTGACACCACATAAATGCAAAAATAAGCAGTTAGCTAAAACTTTCGATTCAACTTTGAAAAAATACTTGAATGAAAGATCTTTAGACAAAGAAAACAAGATGGATGTTATCTGAATATTTTCATG
>JAAEPP010000126.1 GCA_024232495.1 Flavobacteriaceae bacterium | reverse complement strand
TTATAATTACTGCACCCGTTAAAGTTTCTGTTTGTTTTTCTTTTGTCATAATCTTTTTAATTAATATCTGATTTAGTTACTAATTGAACATTTAAACCTTTACTCTTTAATTCTTTGTAATGCTTTAATGAAGTTGTTTTTGTCATAATGTTTTGTTTTTAAGCAAATATAATATAAATTATAAATAGCAACCTAATTATTATAATAAATATTTTAAAAAGGTATTTCGTCGTTCTCTATATTCTCTTTATGCCATTGGTCAAACTCTTCGTCTTGTTGTTGTTTAAAAGCCTCTGCTGTAGTTCCTAAAGGTAGTTTAAATTCTGGCTCTTTGTCATCTATTAAACTATGAATAGGCAAACCACTCTCTTCTGTATAGTAACGCCCATTAATATCACAATATTTAAAATCTACCTTTGCGCCTATTTCACCTTGAAAACTAAACTTTGTTTTCATATTGTAGAAACTTGTGCAATCATCTGTTGTATCTGTTGCAAAAGTTCTGTAAATAGTATAACCGCAATGTGTTTGGTTTCTAAAATCTGCTGAACCACTTACATCATACAATGTAGGTACATCATAAATACCTTCGTCACTTTTTTTCATTTTGGTAGGGTGTGCGACTAAGTAAATTAAAACATTATTAGCCTGTGCGAAATGAGTTAGTTTAGTTAGCACTATGTTTATTTGCTCTAACTTATTACCTTTTGGCAATAGCACCTTGTTAAAAGCATCTATTACAAAAATGTTTATTCCAAAAGAATACATTTGCTCTTTAAATTTATCCAGCAACCAATCCCAAGTTGGTAATTGTCCGCCATCACAATCAGTTAAATAAATCTTATCATTTGCCCATTCGTGATATTTATCTAAATCGTCTTTAGTCATTCTACCAACATTGCCTTTTTGTTTCCAAAAGTTTTTACCT
>JAAEPP010000125.1 GCA_024232495.1 Flavobacteriaceae bacterium | reverse complement strand
TTTCCTCTATTTCCGTTCATTTGCTGATCGCTAGGTCTTAGATTATGTGGATCGGCGATGATTCCTGTTGAACTATTACTTGCACTACCCATCTCTGGATTGGCATTAGATCTTGCAAAAACATGCTCTCTGTTGTATTCACAGTTAGTTCCTCCAAAATCGTCTTTATCTCTTGATCTGTCAGTTGTACAACTTCCAGAATTATCATAACCATAAACTAACAAAACGTCAGAATTATTATCTGGATCTTCATCAGTGATCTTTACCGTATCTCTTACATCACCATAGGTGAAGGTAGGGTTGTTAATTGCAATTTTAGATTGTAATTCTAAATACAAATCCTGTCCTGTTAATGATAGGTTAACGTCATTGTAGTAGGGTTGCTGTGCAAATAAGATTTGAACAAAAAATAGTAAGATTAGTGTAATTTTTTTCATGTTGATTAATTTAAGTTATGTTTTTTTGGAGTAAAGCCATATAAAATCCATCGAATCCACTTTCGCTGGGAAAAACTTTTTCTTCCTTCACAAATTTAAAATCTTTACCAGACTTTCTTTCTAAAAAATCTTGAACTTGTTTTTCATTCTCAGAGGGTAAGATAGAGCACGTGGCGTAGACCATTTGCCCTCCGGGTTTTACCATTCTTGAATACGAATCTAATATTTCTCTTTGAGTATTTTTTATAGTTTCTAGAAATTCTGGTTGTAGTTTCCATTTAGAATCTGGATTTCTTTTTAAGACTCCAATTCCTGAACAAGGAGCATCAATTAGTATTTTATCAGCTTTTTGGATTAACTTTTTAATGACTTTGCTAGAGTCTATTGTTCTCGTTTCTATATTGTGAGCACCATTTCTTTTTGCTCTTCTTTTTAATTCTTTCAACTTGTTTTCGTAGATATCTAGTGCAATAACTTGCCCTTTATTCTCCATTAAGGCAGCTATATGTAAACTTTTTCCACCAGCTCCAGCACAGGTATCAACAACTCTAGTCCCGGGTTTTGGATTTAAAAATTTAGCTACTTTTTGTGAAGAAGCATCTTGAACTTCAAACCAGCCGTTTTTAAAAGCTTCAGTAACAAACACATTGGTTCGTTTTACTAGTTTTAATGCCTGAGGATACCCTTTAATATTTTCTGTTTCAATTTCAAGTTCCTGTAAATTATTTTGTAATTTTTCTTTGGTAGTTTTCAAAGTATTTACTCTCAATATTACATCGGCTAATTGATTTAAAGAGTGAATTTCTTTATCCCATTTTTTTCCTAATTCTTTTTGCCCTAATTCATCTAACCAATCCGGTAGGGATTCTTTATATTTTCTAATTTTTGAAAATTCATCGAATTTTCCTTTTATTTTTCTTGTTGGTGTATTTTCAAATTGCGGCCAATCTGGAATTTGAATACCTTTTAATGTAGCCCAAACAGTAAAAAGTCGAAATAGATTTGCTCTATTGAAAGGTTCTTTTACTTCAGCAATCTTTGAATAGAGTCGCTTCCATCGAACGATGTCATAAGTAGTTTCAGCTATGAAACCTCTATCTCTTGCTCCCCATCGTTTATCACGTTTTAGTGTATTTTTTAATACCTTATCTGCCTGCTTATTTTCATTAAAAATTAAATGAAGCGAATCAATAGTGGCAAATACTAAATTACGGTGTAGTTTCATAGTTTTATTATAGTTTGCAAAGGTATTGTTTTAAGCTGTATAGATTTGTTACTTTTGAAAAAAAAATAGCAATGCGAGTTTACTCAATGATTTTTATATTATTCCTGCTAATTAGTTGCAATTTAAATAACTCGAAAGAATTTAGTTCGGTCACTATAAAACAGGTGTTTTCTGACAGTTTAAGTATACGTGCCATTGAACCTATCGCTAAGGATAAGATTTGGTTTGCAGCAAATAATGGTAGAATAGGTTTTATCGATAACGAATCTCCAAAAATAACTAATATAAAATATGAAGATATTTTATTAAACTTTAGAGCTATTGCAGCCATAAAAAATGCGGTCTTTATTTTAAGTATAGAAAACCCTGCTGTTTTGTACAAAATTGGATTTGATGGGAATGTGGCAACAAATATCGAAGAAGTATATGTAGAAAAAGGAGCACACGTTTTTTATGATGCTATCAAATTTTGGGATGATAAAGAAGGTATAGCGATGGGAGACCCAACAGATGACTGTTTATCAATAATCATAACTAGAGATGGAGGTAATACATGGAAGAAATTATCTTGTGATAATTTGCCTAAAACAGCCGTTGGCGAAGCTGCTTTTGCTGCTAGTAATTCTAATATTTCTATTTATAAAAACAATGTTTGGATAGTAACAGGTGGAAAAAAAGCAAGAGTATTTCATTCTTTCGACAGAGGTGATACTTGGAAAGTATATGAAACTCCCATAATTCAGGGTGCGAGTATGACGGGTATTTATAGTGTTGACTTTTATGATGACCAAAAAGGGATTATTTTCGGTGGAAATTGGGACAGCAAAGAATTTAACGAAGGAAATAAGGCCATCACCAATGATGGTGGAAAAACTTGGAGACTTTTAAGCAATGGGAGAGGCCCTGGATATCGTTCCTCAGTAAAATTTATTCCAGGAACTAATGGAAGTGAAATTGTTGCAGTTGGAACCCCAGGAATATCTTACAGTAATGATAGCGGAAATTCGTGGGTAGAATTATCTGAAGAAGGTTTTTATGCCATTGAATTTGTTAATGATACCCTAGCATTTGCCTCTGGTAAAAACAAAATTTCAAAACTGATTTTTAAATAAAAATAAACGATAGCTATCTATTTGGTTATTTTTTTCTTTTTTCCGGTCTTCGATCTCTTAATTCTTTGATTAACATTTCTCTAAAGGTTCTTTCAGCGCGCTCTAGCTTAAGAATTTTTACTGGAGGAATTACACCTTTTAAATTTGAAATTAATTCCTTCTGAAAAGTTAATTCGGCTGTTTTCATTGAAAGTATGCTTTCAATAAGTTCGTTTGCCTCATCGTCAGTGAGTTTCTCAGCACTGTCAGGTCTATTTTTACTTTTACTTCTTAGTTCATGTCTAATTTTCATCATTGAACGTTCGTGTTCATTGTAAATTGGCCAAAATTTTTCAGCTTCTTCTGTCGTTAAATTTAACTCATTGCTAATATGAGCAATTTTTAATGTTTTTATTTTTTCATTTTTTTCTCCACGTTCATCATGTAATTTTTTACCTGGATTTTGGGCATAAATAGTTGTACTGATTGAACTAAAAGCTATTATTAGTATTATTAAGTTTTTCATTTTTGATTTTTTAAAGTTAATATGGTAACAAGGCGTTAAGATCATTTATATTTTCAAGAAGATAATTTTCTAACTGATTTCCAGATAGCCGACTTTGATTACTGGTTATATTATTTAATATTTCATCTGTAAATAAGATAGATATTTCATGTTGTTTTAATTGAATGTTTCCTTCATTAATAAAATTTTCTATGCTACTGATTTCAATTTCTTCAAGCGTATAAACACGAGTCGCGTCTTTTAATACAGAAAAGACTAATAGGACCATAGCTGCTATTGAAGCTGCATACATGAAAGTTTTTTTTGAGACTACAGGAATCAATTTCCCTTCTTTTAATCTGCTGTTGTTTTTTCTTTTTATATTGAAATCTAATTTGTTAAAATATCCTGTAGGAGTTTTAAAACCAATATTTTTAGGAAGAACTTCTTCATTTATTTTGTTAAGTAAATGATTTTCGAATTCATCGAAATAATTAGTAGGAACCTTAAATTTATCTATGTTTTCTCTCCTTTTCACTTTTGTTAGACTAAATTGATATTAAATAGTTTCATTTAATTTTATGTAAGCAGTAATTTTTTTTACAGCTATATGATAACTGCTTTTAAGTCCTCCTACAGAAGTTTCTAATATTTCTGATAAGTTTTCGTACGTGTGATCTTCAAAATATTTCATATTAAAAACTAGTTGTTGTTTCTGTGGCAATGTATTTATAGCTTTTTGAAATAAAATTTGAATTTGATTTCCCTCAAAATAAATATCACTTTCTAAATTTTCAATCAACTGATTTTTTACTTCTTCGATTGTAATGTTTTTCTTTTTTGCCTTTTTATTTAAAAAAGTAATAGATTCATTTGTAGCTATCCTGTACATCCAAGTATATAATTTACTTTTTTCTTCAAATTTGTGGATGTTTTTATAGATTTTAATAAATGTATTTTGGAGAATGTCATCTGTATCTTCGTGATTTAAAACTATTTTTCTGATATGCCAATACAGACGTTCCTTATAAAGATTAACTAGAATTTGGAATGCCCTTTCGCATTCGTTTTGAGATTTTAAGGCTATGACTAATTCTTTTTCATCAATCATCTAGTGAGTTTGTTTAAATGTATGACTAAACATTACTTAAATAGTTTAAAAAACAAACAACTATTTTTAATTAAAGAATGAAATAAAACGACTTTAATTGAATCCTAGTATATTAGAATTACTAGGAAAGAGATTGCATTTTAACAAGATTATAATAGACTCCTTTATTCTCAAGTAATTCTTCGTGTTTTCCTTGTTCAACGATTTCACCTTTGGCTAAAACTATTATGTTGTCTGCTTTTTGAATTGTAGACAATCGATGAGCAATTACTATGGAAGTTCTGTTTTTCATCATATTTTCCAAAGCTTTTTGTACTAGTTGCTCACTTTCCGTGTCTAGTGCTGAAGTAGCTTCATCTAATATCATAATAGGAGGATTTTTAAGAACAGCCCGAGCTATACTCAAGCGTTGTTTTTGCCCTCCACTCAGCTTATTTCCAGAATCTCCAATATTGGTATATATACCCTCCGCTAAATTTTCAACAAATTCCCAGGCATTAGCGACTTTAAGTGCTTCGATGATTTCTTGGTCTGATGCATTTTGTTTTGCTACTAATAAATTTCCTTTAACAGTATCGTTAAATAAAATAGAATCCTGAGTAACTAAGCCTAATAACTTACGAAGCGAATTTTGAGTAATTTTTTTAATATTTAAGTTGTCGATGTTAATAGAGCCTTTGTTTACATCATAAAACCTAGTAATTAAATTAGCAATCGTGCTTTTTCCGCTACCGCTTTGACCTACTAAAGCAACGGTATGACCTTTAGGTACTTTTAGCGAAAAGTTGTTCAAAACAAAATCGTTTTGATATTTAAAAGAAATATTTTTGATTTCTATTTCGGTACTAAATTTTATTTTGTCTTGAGCATCTGGTAGGTCTGTAATATTTGATTCTGTTTCTAAAATCTCTAAAACTCGTTCTGCAGCTGCATTCCCTTTTTTTACAGAATAACTAGCTTTACTGATTGCTTTTGCTGGGGTTAATATATTGTATGCAAGTCCCATATAGGCAATAAATGAACTACTGTCCAATGTGCCATCTATTAAAACCATTTTTCCTCCATACCATAATAATATTGCTATCACGGAAATACCTAAAAATTCACTGGTAGGAGAGGCAAGATTTTGTCTATTTAAAAGGGTATTTGAAAATCTGTAGAATTTTGAAGTAGATTCTTCGAACTTCTCCCTAAAAAGTTTCTCTGCCGTAAACCCTTTAATAATTTTTAATCCACCTAAAGTTTCTTCTAGTGTAGACAAAAACACACCTTGTTCTTTTTGAACTTGATCAGATTTCTTTTTTAAAGTTTTCCCAATTCTAGAAATAATAAAACCTGATATTGGAATAAAAATAAAAACAAAGAGTGTAAGTTTAGGGCTAATTATTAACATCATTATTATTGTAAAAATGATAGTTAATGGTTCTCTAAATAGTAATTCTAATACCGATAAAAATGAGTGCTGTATCTCTAAAACATCGGTTCCAGTTCTTGCTAAAATGTCTCCTTTCCTTTTTTCTGAAAAAAAAGAGATGGGCAGATTTACGGTTTTTTTGTAGAGTTCATTCCGAATATCTTTTAAAACACCATTTCTTAAAAATGTAATAGCATACATTGCTAGATATCTGAATATGTTTTTTAGTAGAAATAAAAGGATGACCAGAGAAATCACTAATAATAAGGCCCGTGACGCATCGTCTTGCGCAAAATCATGGACTTTAAATGATAAGTAATCCTTGAAGTAATCTTTAATGCCCAGCATGCCCGTATAAGTTGGTTCTTTGATAGCCTTAATTTTATCTTGTTCAAACAATACATCCAACATAGGTATCAATGCAATGAATGATAAAGCGCTAAATAATGCATAAAAAACATTAAAAATAATGTTTAAAAATGCAAACCTTTTGTAGGGTAAAGCAAATTGAATTATTTTTTTAAAATACTGCATTAATTATTTTTTAAAACTGAGATAATTGCTTCTAATTTTTCTTGATTGGTTTTTTGGGCTACTTCGCAATTTTTAGATTTTGAATTTACGCTAATATAAAACTTTATTTTCGGCTCTGTTCCACTTGGTCTCATCGCTATCTTACTACCGTCTTCTGTATAAAATATGAGAACGTTAGATTTTGGTATGTCAATTAGAATATTAGAATTGTTAACTAAATTTCTAGATTCACTTTTCTGATAGTCTTCAATACGGACAACTTTCTGACCATCAATTTCAGTATATGGATTTTCTCTGAAGTTTTTCATCATTTGTGATATTTCTTCAGCTCCTTTTTTTCCTTTTTTTACAATAGAAATTAAATGTTCTTGGTAATATCCATATTTCAGATATAGTTCATCTAAGTAGGAGAGTAGATTACCTCCATTTTGTTTTGTTTGTGCAGCTATCTCACAAATTAATAGGGTTGCAGTTACCGCATCTTTATCGCGAACAAAGTCGCCTACTAAATAACCAAAGCTTTCTTCTCCACCACCAATGTGTTCAAGTTCAGGAAAATCTTTAATCATCTTCGCAATCCATTTAAAGCCAGTTAACCCTTCTTTGTAAATCACTTTATAATTTTCAGCAATTTTTTGAATCATCGGAGTTGAAACTATCGTAGAGGCTACAAATTGTTTTCCATTAAGTCTATTTTCTTTTTTCCATTTTTCTAACAAAAAATGAGTTTTAATGAGCATTGCTTGATTGCCATTAAGCAAAGTATATTCTCCAGTAGTATTTTTAACTGCTATTCCTAGTCTGTCACAATCTGGATCTGTACCCACAACAATATCTGCATTTTGTTTTATGGCAAGATCTATTGCCATTTTTAAGGCTTCAGGTTCTTCTGGATTAGGAGATTTTACTGTTGGAAAATCTCCATCAGGAAGCGCTTGTTCTTTTACTATTGAAACATTTTTATAACCGGCTTCTTGCAATACTTTTGGAACCATGGTAATTGAAGTGCCGTGGAGAGAGGTAAAAACAATATTCAAGTTATTTTTGATGCCTTGTGGCATTCCAAAACTTCCATTTTTAATAGAGGCTTTTGCAAAGGCCTCGTCTATTTCCTTGTCTATGTAGCTTATTAAATTATGGTTAACCTCGAATTTAATTTCTGAATATTTTAAACGATTAATTTCTGCAATAATTTCTTTATCCTGTGGAGGTACTAATTGTCCGCCATCTTCCCAATACACCTTATATCCATTGTATTCTGGAGGATTATGTGAAGCTGTTAATACAATACCACATTGACAATCTAGATGTTTTACAGCAAACGATAATTCGGGAGTAGGTCTTAGATCTGAAAAAAGATAAACTTGTATATCATTGGCAGAAAATACATTGGCTACTATTTTTGCTAAAGTTTTACTGTTATTTCTACAATCATAAGCTATTGCAACTTTAATTACTTGTTTTGGAAATTGTTTTTTTAGATAATTAGACAGGCCTTGAGTATTTTTTCCTAAGGTATATTTATTAATTCGATTATCACCAACACCCATAACTCCTCGCATTCCACCGGTTCCAAATTCAAGATTTTTATAAAAACTTTCTTCCAGTGTTTCAGGTTCGCGAGCAATTAAATTTTTTATGGTATTCTGTGTTTCGGTATCGAATGTAGAAGTGAGCCAAACGTTTACTCGATCAAGAATTTTAGGGTCAATGTAAATCATTATCAAATTTTTCTTTGTGCAAAAATAGTTGTTTTTGGGGGGCACAACGATTTATATTATAAGAATTTTAACGATTTTAGTTGTTAAATATTCTCTTTGATGATATAATTTTTAGTGTCTTTTTTACTGCGTAAAATTAATTCTCCTAGGAAACCAGCAACAAAAAATTGTGAACCTAATATCATGGAAGTTAATGCTATGTAAAACTGAGGTTTCTCCGTTATTAACCTTCCAGAAGGATTTAGAAATAGCTTATCAATACCTAGGTAGAAAGCAAACAAAAATCCCACTACTATCATAAGAGCTCCCCATGCCCCAAAAAAATGCATTGGCCTTTTACCAAACCTTGAAATAAAAGATATGGTTATTAAGTCTAAAAATCCTCTTATAAAACGCTCCATACCAAATTTTGTTTCTCCATATTTTCTAGCTTGATGTTTGACAATTTTCTCTCCAATATTACTGAAACCTGCATTTTTGGCAAGAACAGGTATGTATCGATGCATTTCTCCAGTAACCTCAATATTTTTGATTACCTCATTTCTGTAGGCTTTTAAACCACAATTAAAATCATTCAGTTGTACTCCAGAAGTTTTTCTGGCCGCAAAATTAAAAAGTTTAGAAGGTAAGTTTTTAGCTAACTTAGAATCGTATCTTATTTTTTTCCATCCAGAAACCAAATCATAACCATCTTCGTGCACCATTTTGTATAAGGCTGTTATTTCCTCCGGATTGTCCTGCAAGTCAGCATCCATTGTAATGATTACATCTCCTTTTGCTTTTGCGAAACCTGCGTGTAAGGCTTGCGATTTACCAAAATTTTCTAAAAAGCGAACTCCATTAACTTCAGTATTTTCATTTGCCAATTTAGTGATGATACTCCAAGATTGATCTTTACTTCCATCATCAATAAAAATGAGTTCGTACGAATAAGCATTGGACTTCATTACTTTCGAAATCCATTGATGTAACTCATTTAAGGACGCTTCTTCATTAAGAAGAGGAATGATAATAGAAATATCCATATTTACTATTGACTAATGCTCTGGACGATTTTCTTTCATAAACAAACCAGCTATTAAAGATACTATAAAGCCCAAAAACAAGGTAAATATAATGCCCATAGCGGCCATTATAGTAGGTGTCATCATTTTTTCAGTAATTCCCATTGCCATATCCATTTGTTCTTGAGTCATATCGGGATTTTGAGATAGCATTTGTTCTCTGGCTATTTCAATAGATTGACTTACAAAATCAGGCTCAATAAAAGTCATAAATACATAATTGTAAATAGTACCAATAATTGCTGCAATTAATGAAATTGCTAAACCTGTTTTTAGAGATTCTGAAACAGAAAGAAATCCCTCATTTTCTAATTTAAAGGCTTTTAACCCATAAACGATAATACCCAACATTATAGCTGATCCTGATATGGTAAGCCACATGGGTCTTTCCAAATAATTATCTGTAACATAAGCAATAACGGATAACGCAATTGTTAATACTCCCCAAATACCACCATAATTAAGTGCAATTTTTTTAATTGATGCTTTTTGATTTTCCATGAATTTTTATTTTATATTTTAGATTAAGTTAAATTTGTCAGGAAGTTAGTTAACAAATATATGAAAACGTTACAAATAAATTATTAAATAGTTTGTGATAATCATCTATTAAGCAAGATAAATTAAGGGGTTTAAAGAGTTTTGGTTGCTACGTAAAAAAAATAATAATTTTATTGTAGATTATCTTTAATTGATTAAATTTGCAAACTGAAATCTTAAAAAAGGTTTCTATAAAAAGTTTAATAAAAAATTTCCAAATTTTAGGAAAAAAGGTTATGAGAAAAGGAATTCACCCAGAAAATTATAGATTGGTAGCTTTTAAAGACATGTCCAATGAAGATGTATTTATTACTAAATCTACTGCAGAAACTAAAGAAACACTCGAAGTAGACGGTGTTGAATATCCTTTAGTGAAAATGGAAATTTCAAGAACATCACATCCTTTTTACACTGGAAAGAAAAAATTAATTGATACTGCTGGACGTATCGATAAGTTTAAGACCAAATACGCAAAATTTAAGAAATAACTTTCTTCTAATAATATTTTTACAAGCCTTTGAGAAATCAAAGGCTTTTTTATTTAGCTTTGGTTTTTGTAATCAGAGGTTTTGTTAAAATCTCTAATTTAATTTATTTTATGAATTACATACTTTTTGACGGAAGCGTTCGTAATCAGCTATTACCCTTTACTTATACCCGTCCTGTTGCAGATTTAAGGGTAGGGATATTAACTATTCGTGAAAAATGGGAGAGAATGTTAGGATACACTACGTCTTC
>JAAEPP010000124.1 GCA_024232495.1 Flavobacteriaceae bacterium | reverse complement strand
CCCTCCAGCAGCGGCTGCTGGAGTTGGCCGAGGGTCAGCTGGCGACCTTCAACGCCGTGAGGGATCGGTACTACCGAGTCCGGGTCATGCTTGGCCCAGACGGGCACAAAGTGCCCCAGACTGCCGAGGAGGCCGCTGGGTTACCAGGCCGGAAGTTCCTCCCCGGCGGGGACTTCTACATGAACTACATGCAGGAGGAGCAGCGGTACGAGGAGGAGCGGCAGAGGTGCATCGACGCCGGGATGGCCAGGGAGGAGACTCTTAGGAACGCCGCGGCCGGCAACGACCTCATCCAGGAAGGCGAGGACAACGGCCAGGGGGATGTTCAGGAGGATCAGGAGGAGCCCATGGAGGAGGAGGACACCCATGACGGTTCGCAAGAAGGAGAGAACGGTGGTCCGGAGGATTCCGACGGCGAGGAGGAGAATGAGCCCTCTGGAGAGGATGAGGTTGGGGATTACTCCGACTCTGAGCTGGAGGTCGAGGTCGATTCGGAGGAAGAGGGGACCGAGCTGGAGGAGGTCAACACAAGGCCCCTTGGAGGCAAGAAGCGCACGCGGAGTGG
>JAAEPP010000123.1 GCA_024232495.1 Flavobacteriaceae bacterium | reverse complement strand
TCTTGGGTATTTATTCTCATCTAAAGTAGACTGTGCTTCCATTTTAGATTTCCACCCTCCTCTACCTGAGAAGCGAGTGGTGCCTTCAAATAATTCTTGAAGGTTATGAGCATTATATTGAAATGAATGTTTTATGATTTTTTTACTCTCCATTGTCCTGATTCTGTCTTATATAATTTACTTAATAATGATTTTTCTATAACCCAACCTCTAGTGTGGAGATTTTTACCTTTACTTACCATACTAGCATTCCCCTCATCAACTTCAGGATATTCTTTACATAAATGACGAGCAAATCCTATAAAGGTTTCGAATTCATTATGGTACCATTCTCTTGATATTTCTGGGTTTTTGCTTTTTCTTATTTCTCCTATTGAGTTTAAATCAACTTCTCCTCCATTATTTAATATCTCTAATACTTCATTGTATCTGTTTTTTACTAACCCAGGATTAACTGGTTGTTTGATATGGGATATTTTGGGATTATCTAATGCTTTCTTAATAGGTTTGAGATATTGGTTTGATATGTGTAAATCTATCTCATCATATACTTCACTTAATAATTTAAGTTGGGAATTTACACTATTCACCCACTCATCAAGTTCTCTTTCTGATAGAGGGTTGGTCATTTTAAGGCGAGCACCTTGGGCTAGACTCATTTCATAGGGTTCTATGATAGAAGTAGGATAGATTATACCATATTTAGTAGACAATATAGCATAATCATCATAATATTTTTTTATAAATTCTATTTGTGCTCTAAATTGAAATGAAACAGAGTACATCTCCTCTGCTACACACTTATATTGTTTTTTTTTAGATTTACAATTAATTATAGCTAAACGTTTCTTCATATCTAAATTCTATGTTTAATTTTAAAGTACTTTTTAATTCTTTAATAAAGTATCTACCAACACTTGAAGCACCCACCCCACCAAATGAAGTATCAAATGAGTGGTTTTCATCTATTACTTTATAAGCATTGCCTACTACTTCCCCAATATCCTTTTTATATAAAAACCGACTATAGGTTTTTAATTTTTTTATGTTATTAGCTCCTATTTTGATATTTAGATTTTGAATTTTTTCCCTAGCAGTTTTACCTTCTATTTCTTGACCTTCATATATAATAGTAAATATATTTTTTTTTCTAGCAGGGTATACTATTTGGTATAACATACTTACATATAACTCATGTTTTATATTATTTGGGTTTAATAGAGTGTCGAGACCATAGTCCTTATTATCTAAATTATCTATATGAATTTGTAGTCTATCTAGTATAGGGGTTTCACCTTTTTCCAACATACGTAATTCCAATTCCCTTTCAATTTCACTTAAAAACTTTTGATATTTCATAACTTTTATTTATTTATTATTCTATAATATACGAAAGGTTTATTACATCTCCAAATTTATTACCATATTTTCTTGTTTGATTTTCTCCCCCCAAGTTAAACTAGCAACTCTCTCTTCTTCAACATCATGCTCATAATCTTCTATGATTTCACCAATTACTCCTCTAGTTCTATCATCTGGAACAATTGGGTCATCATCTTCACCTTCACCACCTCTACCTCTATCATTAGGCTCAATGTCTTCTTTTGGGTTAAACCCAAAATC
>JAAEPP010000122.1 GCA_024232495.1 Flavobacteriaceae bacterium | reverse complement strand
TACCATCCAACAAGTATTCAAAGTACCCACTTCCATTGGTGGTGCATGGTTGGTCGGCATGGTCCTACCTTCCAAAAAGTAGCGGTGGCAGGGCCTTTGGTGTCCTTACCTTAATTGGTAGTATGGTTGCTGGGGCAATGGTCCCCACTTCCATTGGCGGTGCATGGTCGGTTAGGCATGGTCCTACCTTCCAACAAAGTACTCTACCTCTTTCTTCCTTCAGCTCTGTTCCTTCCTGTCCCTTTTGGTCTCTTTGACCTATAAATTTCTTGCTCATGGATCAGCATGAATAGAATGGTGGTATTTATTTCAGTCTTGTGGCTCTCAGCTAGAGTAGGTCAGGTATTAACTAGGTCAGAGTTTTAGGGCCAGTGCTGGGTGGACACCTGGGGTGTGTCCGTGGGCTGGAAATCACTTTTCCTTTCTCCAGGCACTGGCCTTTGTCCTCGGGAGGTATATGCTCTGTCCAGGTCCTTGAAGGCTGCTCAGTCTGGGTTGCTATTGCACAAAGCCCAACTTCCTGAAAGGGTCACGGGATAGGGATTAAATGACGGTTAAACGTAAAGTTTGAACCGAGGTTAATCACCCGGGTACGCTATTGTTGATTGCAATGGTCAGAGAGTGCATGCTTGCTGTTCAACAATGGTCAGCAGTTGGGGTTAGTAGGCACATAAGCACAAGG
>JAAEPP010000121.1 GCA_024232495.1 Flavobacteriaceae bacterium | reverse complement strand
TGAAAACTAGGCTTCGAAATGGAATAGGGGTTCACTGATGCTGAATCTTGATATATGGCATCGATTTTCGAAATCAGCGATCTGAAATCCATAATAATCGTTGACTTAGAAGTTTCAGGGAAAAACGAGGTCTCGGCATGGAAACGAGGTTTGATCCTCAAAACGAGGCTCAGAGGTGCCGAATTGTACTTTATGACCTCAATTTTCGTTATCAGCAGCCAATAATTGATTGGAACCCATTAAATTGCCTATTTCTCTATATGTTAATTTCCCATCGAAAACGAGGTTTAAACATGAAATGGAGGCTCGGTGGTACCGATTTCGCCCGTATAACATCGATTTTTGGAATCAGCGTATTGAAATTGACCAAATAAAGTTGGTCTCATAAATTCCCTCGTCGGGTGACGATACCCCCCCCCCCCTTCCTCGCCTGGTCTAGTAGAGTTCGCCTTAAGTGAATATAATTCAACTTTTAACTTCATAAGGCATGGTCTAATATGGGAAATTAAATTTAACCAGAGCAAGCTACTGCAATGGATATGGTCTTAAACGTG
>JAAEPP010000120.1 GCA_024232495.1 Flavobacteriaceae bacterium | reverse complement strand
CCTCAAAGTTTTCTCTAGATGAAGAAGAAAATTACCTTAAGCTTTCCTTACTTTTATCCAATTTCCTAATTGTATCCCGCAAATTTACCTCTATATACTTTTCCTGATATGTTTCCAAGAAACTCTATATAAAAACTTGGTTAACTTGAGAAGTTCCCGCCAATTAATATGGCCATATTTTGTGTTCCACTATCCAGTTGAATATATGAATAATATGGGCCAAAAAATCTTCAAAGGCGTTATGGTTAACCTCTTGTGTTTGATCATAGTTGGCCTAAAGTAAATGGTCCCAAATGGAATTCTTTTTACCAAGCACAGTTCATGGATTTAAAATGTCTTTAAGACACACAGAAAATTTGAAATTGTTGTTGAGAATCTCCAATATTAATGGGCCTTAGACAAAGTAGGAGGGCTATATATCAATCCCAAAGTAAACAGCGTTTATTTCTCTGTTTTTCCCTCGAAAAAGCTGTTTTCCTTCTAAGAGGAAATATACATCTGAGTGGAAGCACTGGTTTTAGGCAAGTCAGTTTTGAGCATTTTCAGGTAAAATTGGTTGGTGTAAAAATTAAAAATATTCTGAAAAACGCTTATTT
>JAAEPP010000119.1 GCA_024232495.1 Flavobacteriaceae bacterium | reverse complement strand
TATCACGGATTATGGCGTCATATCAGGGAAACTCAACACCCCTCATCAGTGTGTTGGTTTGTGTGCTGCCAATGTACTAGTGTATGTACTTACGGTATTTTTGGATGTTAATTTGTTTGTGTTCTTTGTAAAGTTCAGAAGAAGTGTACGCAAGATGTAAATTTCCCATTAAACAACTAAAGGAATCACTTCTAAGTTAAGGATTGATGTCAATGACAATGAATTCTTGGATATTACGAGACGAGGGCAGTGGGGGCGCCAGCCGCCAAGAAGTGGGGGGGACATATGCACGACGGGGGCCTGGGGGCGGTGCCCCCTGAAAATTGTTTAGGGCCACGCCCTTTAAAAACCAGGGACACGCCCTTGTAAACGCTAGGAACGCCTTTTTAAATGCTGGAAACATTCTTTCACCAAAAGCTCTATTTACATTAGGAAATTCCCTTTGATTTTATAGACACAGATATAACCTTGAAGTTGGTTAGTGATGAAACATTTTAAAAATCGAATACGTAGTTACAACAGGAGCTTACAGTTGTTAGCTAGTTTAAAAACTTCTACCAAT
>JAAEPP010000118.1 GCA_024232495.1 Flavobacteriaceae bacterium | reverse complement strand
TTTTTTTTTGCGCTATATCAAGAAAATACTGTTGAAATCCATTGTGTATTTTGAAAAATATGGCAGTTTTACTTTTTTGTGCTGGCCCCTGAGCATGACTGAAAGGGGTTTAGCATCCTCAATATCTCAAAAACCGGTAAAGTTCAGAAAAAGATATTTGGCAATTTTGTTATTCATATATAGTCGGTGGACGAAAAACCGAACGGTACCGAAAAACCGAACACCCTGTTTGAAATCGCGATCACGCACTAACTAAAGGACTTATCATTATATGGTTTGTTGCGTTAGAAGCAGATTAGTCTAAGCTTTCAGAATATACCAAGTTTGACACGATGAGTTGAACTTTCGCGACCGTAGGCCGTAAAAAGTGAATGTTGCCTCAAGCGAAAAATAGTAAACAAACCTCTTCTACCTCAAAATTCGAAGTATTAAAATGAACTCAGGTTATCATAAACGATCACAAACACAGTCCTATATTTTCTTAATATAGCGCAAAAAAAAAAATTGGTTTTTGGCCAAAGGGTAAAAAGTTATTAAATAATTACGACCGGTACGCAAAATGGAACACCCGTATATCCACTGTATTTACATTGGAGCCGAATCAGGATTACCGCGACCATCGATGCTATGAAATTACCATCTTTTTAAGATAACTACTTCCACCGGCGACTCCAATGTTAAAACTAATATGTTTCTGAATTGTTTTTTCCCGCTCTTTCTATCGCAATAAAGTAAAATGACGTACGATCAATATTTCTCTCAAAAAATCCAAAAGAAACATCGAAATTGTATAGATTTCTTCCGATCGAGAAATCCTTGAAATGAGCGTTTACTATTATATCCATGTTTCGTGGCCAGAGGTCCAAAATTATCAAATGTTATACTCAGTGGATAGAAAATTGTATGGACATTCTAAATATGTTAATTTTGATCCAATTCAGTGCAGTAGATTCTC
>JAAEPP010000117.1 GCA_024232495.1 Flavobacteriaceae bacterium | reverse complement strand
CATAGAAGTGACAATCCCATGATTCAGGGTCCAAACTAGGGAATAAGGCTATACCCTTAAGAAGACCATCTTACATGTCAGTGTTTCCTCCTATATATAGAAGTGACAATCCCATGATGAGGGGTCCAAACTAGGAAATTAGGCTAAACCCCTAGAAAGACTATCTTACACGTCAGTGTTCCTCTTATATATAGAAGTGACAATCTCATGATGAGGGATCAAAACTTTGGAATAAGGCTAAATCCTTCGGAAGCCTACTTCTCGTCAGTGTTTCTTTCTATACCTTGTAGTGACAATTCAATGATGCAGGGTCCAAACTAGGGAATGAGGCTAAACCCTTAGGAAGACTATCTTACACGTCAGTGTTTCCTTCTATACATAGAAGTGACAATCCAATCATGCAAAATCCAAACTATGGAATAAGGCTAAACCCTTAGGAAGACTATCTTACACGTCAGTGTTTCCTTCTGTACATAGAAGTGACAATCCAATCATGCAGAATCCAAACTAGGGAATAAGGCTAAACCCCTAGAAAGACTATCTTACACGTCAGTGTTTCCTCCTATATATAGAAGTGACAATCCCATGATGAGGGGTCAAAACTAGAGAATAAGGCTAAATCCTTCGGAAGCCTACTTTACACGTCAGCGTTTCTTTCTATACCTTGTAGTAACAATCCAATGATGCAGGGTCCAAACTAGGAAATAAGGCTAAACCCTTAGGAAGACTATCTTACACGTCAGTGTTTCCTCCTATATATAGAAGTGACAATCCCATGATGAGGGGTCCAAACTAGGGAATAAGGCTAAACTTCTAGAAAGACTATCTTACACGTAAGTGTTTCCTCCTATATATAGAAGTGACAATCCCATGGAGAGGGGT
>JAAEPP010000116.1 GCA_024232495.1 Flavobacteriaceae bacterium | reverse complement strand
TCATTTTTATGGAAAACCAGATGGAAAAGCTGTTATTTGGCAAAGACCATATGAACCCGCTGCAGAGAGTCCAGATAAAAAATATCCTTTTTGGTTAAATACGGGTCGAGTTATAGAACACTGGCACACCGGCTCCATGACTAGAAGAATTCCAGTCTTACATAAAGCAGTTCCTCATTCTTATGTAGAGTTTCATCCTGAGGATGCAAAAAAATTAAATATTTCTAATAAAGATCAAATAAAGGTTACTTCTCGCAGAGGCTCTTGTATTTTACCGGCTTCCATCAACGAAAGAGGTTTACCAACAAAAGGTCAAATTTTTGTTCCATTTTTTGATGAAAACATGATGATTAACGATGTAACACTCGATGCATTTTGTCCCATATCTAAAGAACCTGATTACAAAAAATGTGCTGTTCGTGTTGAAAAAATAGCTTTATGAAAAGATTAGGAATAATATCGTTATTTATACTTCTATTTTCTGCTTTTATTGCTGTATGGAATTACAGTTATTATCAAGGATTGGAAGAGGCCTATATTCCAAAAACTTACGACACTTCAAATTTAATTATTCCCTCCGAGGAAGGAGTTTTTAAAAGATCAAACTTTGCATATGATTATTTAGAAATGTCTGTAGACAAAAACCATCAAAGAAGTTTAACTGATTATTACAAAAACAGAGCTTTTTATGGAGCTCCACCTAACATTCCACATCCAACGTCAATGGAGGGAACTATTGGAGAAAATCATTGTCTAAAATGCCATGAAAATGGTGGGTTTGTGAAAAAATTTAATGCTTTTGCTCCTGTATCACCTCACCCAGAAATGGTAAATTGTAGGCAATGTCACGTAGATAAAAAGACGTCAACTGTTTTTAAAGAGAATTATTTTAAAATGAGTAGTCCTCCTTCAGTTGGAGATAATAAAGCCTTATTAACTAGTCCACCTATGATTCCTCATCAAATTCAAATGAGAGAAAATTGTTTATCATGTCACGCAGGACCCAGTGCTCCGAAAGAAATATTAGTTACCCATCCGGAAAGAGTAAATTGCAGACAATGTCATGTTCCATCGAGCCTTAAGGTAAATGAGATGGAAACTTTTAAAAGAAAAAATTAAATGGTAAAGACTATGAAATTAATTGGAATATCATTCCTTATAACATTGGCAGTAATTTCTTGTAAGCACAACGAAGGAGATTATCACGGTATTCATGAAAGAATAACTAAAGAAAGTGAAAATTTTAAAGGAACAACAATTTCATCAGATGCATACATTAATGAAATTAAAACCATAGAAATTACTGAGGGAGATCATACGTTTTTAATTCCTGAGCGTAAAAGTCAAATTAAATCTTATGCTTGTTCTGATTGTCATACGGTTAGTTTAAGTGAGTTAAAGGATCGTAAAAATATTAAAAAAGCACATTGGGATATTAATCTAAATCATGCTAACGAAAAAATAATGAATTGTGCTACCTGCCATAATGGATCTGCAATGGACCATTTAAAATCTTTAACCAACACAAAAATTGACTTTAATAAAAGTTATGTAGTATGCAGTCAATGTCACACCAAGCAATTTAAAGATTGGAAAGGTGGAGCTCACGGTAAAAGAATTGCTAGTTGGGCTCCTCCGAGACTTTCAAATACTTGTGTAAATTGTCATAATCCTCATGATCCCCATTTTGAAACTAAATTTCCTGACAGGTTTAATACTCAATATGAAAAGGAAAGAAAATAACAGTCATTTTGGGCATAAAAAATTAAAATATGAGTGATAATAATAAAAAGTGGTTTTCATTAAACATAAATTCAAAAAAAAATCAAAACAATAACTCTTGCGGGTGCGGAAAGCCCTCAGGTGGATGTAATTCGAATACACCCAACTCTAAAGAAATATCCAATGAAGAATTTACTAAAGCTGCAATTAATGCTTCCATTGGTGACGAAATAAAAAAAGATGGTTTTGATCAAGTTTTTGATGTTAAAATGGATCGCCGAACTGCCTTTAAAAAACTAACTGCTAGTCTTGTAATTGGAGCTGGTGCGGTAAGCACATCATGTAGTGTAATTACTGACGATGAATCAAAAGAAAAGGCTCAAATTGATTGGGAAGAGCAATTTAAAGGGAATTATAAATTAATGACCAATGAGGAGAAATCGGCAACCGTAGATAGATTAGTGCGCTCTTACCAATTAAGAACCGGAAAAAATATAAATATGTCCTCTAAAAATGCCGAAGATGATGTGCTTTTTGGTTACGCTTTTAACATCTCCAAATGCCAAGGATACATGGACTGTGTCTCTGCCTGTGTGGAAGAAAATAATCAGGATCGGAATTCTCAAATGCAATACATTCGAATTCATGAAATGAAAGACGGTAAGGGTTTAAACTTTAATGAAGCTGACGATAATTATTATCATGAAGTTCCAGCGGAAGGACACTTTTATATGGGGACGCAATGTTTCCATTGTGACAATCCTCCATGTGTAGATGTTTGTCCAGTTCAGGCAACTTGGAGAGAAGATGATGGATTGGTAGTAGTTGATTACGATTGGTGTGTTGGTTGCCGCTATTGTATGGCAGCATGCCCTTATGATGGAAGACGATTTAACTGGAGTACTCCCGAAGTTCCTGAAGAAGAAATAAATAAAGACCAGCATTATTTAGGAAACAGAATGCGTAAAAAAGGTGTTATGGAAAAATGCACTTTTTGTGTTCAACGTTCAAGAGCTGGAGAAAACCCTGCTTGTGTTGAGGCATGTCCTACTGGTGCAAGAATATTTGGTAACTTATTAGACCCAAAAAGTACAATTCGTTGGGTATTAGAAAATAAGAAAGTTTTTAGGCTTAAAGAAGATTTAGGTACCGAACCTAAATTTTGGTATTTTATGGATTAAATCATGATAAAGTTGATACAAAAATGATCAAAGTATTTTACAGTTTAATAAGAGATAGTTTAGATAGAATAACACATGGTTCAAAAAAATATCATTTGTGGATGGCTTCCCTGACCTTCATTATGTTGGTAGGAATGTATTGTTATTCCATACAATTAGATGAGGGACTTAGTGCTACCGGTATGACTGATAAGGTGAGTTGGGGACTTTATATTTCAAACTTTACTTTTTTAGTTGGAATTGCAGCGGCTGCAGTGATGTTGGTAATGCCTACTTATATACTAAAAGATATTGATTTTAAGCAAGCTGTTTTAATCGGTGAAGGGTTAGCAGTTTCTGCATTAATTATGTGTTTAGCTTTTGTTGTTGCAGATATGGGAGGTCCTGCCGTATTGTGGCACATGATACCTGGCATTGGGGTCTTTAATTTTCCAAGTTCAATGCTTACTTGGGATGTTTTAGCTTTAAATGGCTATTTACTAATAAACATTACGATTCCATTGTATATTTTATTTAGACACTATCAAGGTAAAAAAGCAAAGGAAAAAATATACCTGCCTGGAGCAATAATTTCAGTATTTTGGGCAGTAAGTATCCATTTAGTAACTGCTTTTTTATATCAGGGTTTACAGGCAAAACCCTTTTGGAATAATGCCCTACTAGGCCCTCGATTTTTAGCCTCTGCTTTTGCAGCTGGTCCAGCCCTAATTATTTTAGTTTTAGCTTTTATTAGATCGCATACTTTGTTTTCAATACCTGATAAAACACTAAAAAAACTAGCAATGGTAGTTACGGTAGCTGCACAAATAAATTTAATCATGCTATTTTCTGAACTATTTAAGGAATTCTATGCTCCTACCCATCATAGTGAAAGCGCTTATTATTTATACTTTGGGCTGCATGGGAAAAATGCACTTATGCCTTGGATTTGGACAGCGATACCCTTAAATATTTTAGCAACAATTATTTTAACTTTTCATAAACTGAGAAATAATTTTAAAGTTCTCTACTTTGCTTGCTTTATGTTATTTGTCGCTATATGGATAGAGAAAGGATTTGGATTAATTATACCTGGTTTTATTCCGGGACCCTATGGAAAAATTGCTGAATACACTCCAACTTGGATTGAAATTGGAGTTACATTGGGTATTTGGGCAATGGGTGCTTTAATTTTTACAATGTTAGCCAGAACTGCAATTGGAATTGAATTAGGATTAATAAAAAAAAAAAAAAAAAAATAATTTTAAAAAAAAGTAGGG
>JAAEPP010000115.1 GCA_024232495.1 Flavobacteriaceae bacterium | reverse complement strand
TAGGCTTTTACCATGGACATAACTGTTGTAATACGTATGTTTACAATGTTTTAGAGCAAACGAAATCGTTTTATTCCATGCGAAAGGCGTACTTTATAAGAAATTCAGGTGAACTCTTATTGCGGGGCTAAGTCTTCACTAAGTTTCATGGGGAACTATAAGAAACCCTCGAAGTAATGAGTTCTAGGCTGTTCCCATGGAAACAATTGTTCTTATAGGTATTCTTACAACGTGTCAAGCAAACAGATTCGTTTTATTCCATGAAAAGGCGTACTTTATAAGAAATTGAGGTGAACTCTTATTGCGGGGCTAAGTTTTCAATAAGTTTCACGGAAAACTATAAGTAACCCTCAAAGTAATAAGTTCTAGGCTGTTCCCATGGACAGAACTGTTGTAAAACGTATGTTTACATTGTTTACAGCAAACGGAATCGTTTTATTTCATGCGATTGGCTTACTTTATAAGAAATAGAGGTGAAAACTTCTTGCGGGGTTAAGTTTTCACGCATTTTCATAGGGAACTATAAGAAATCCTCGAAGTCATAAGTTGTAGGCTGTTCAAATG
>JAAEPP010000114.1 GCA_024232495.1 Flavobacteriaceae bacterium | reverse complement strand
TTGCAAGAGTTGCAAACGTTTTGCAGAGCGTTTACGTGATGTCTTTCAAACGTTTTCCCTTCTCATCTTTCCTGTGGGTTGTGTTTTCAAACGTTTTTGTGTGATGCCTTTTTGGGGCTTTGTTTTTGCATGTTGTTCCGCTGTTTCAAACGTTCGGGCTCCATATCGTTCAAACAATATCTTCAAACCTTTCGCATCCTTTTGCAATTATGCGTTCTCAGTGGTTTCAAGTACATTTTTGTGATGCCGTTCAAGCGTTGTTTGTGCATGTTTTTCACGCGTTTTGCTTTGAGGAAGTTTCGGCCTTTTGTTTTTTGTTGAATGGTTGTCAAACCCTTTGCAGGCGGTTTGACTTGATTTGATGTCTTTCAAACGTGTTTGTTTCATGGTTTCCTTGTGTTTCCAAGTGTGTCCTTGTGATGCCTGTTGAGCTTCGTCTTTGCATGCTGTCACATGCTTGAACCTTTAGGTTGCCATATCTACCAAACATTTCCAACCGTTTTGCGTTTTTGCTTTCACTGTTTTTTCAAACGAATTGTGTTGATGCCTTTCAAACGTTGTTTTTGCATGTTTTGCACACACTTTCCTGGCCTCTGTTTTGGGGCTGTTTTTTTCTTGCAAGAG
>JAAEPP010000113.1 GCA_024232495.1 Flavobacteriaceae bacterium | reverse complement strand
TACTTAAATTTTATATAAAAAAAGCTGTTTACAGAGAATAAGTATTTAAAGATTACCATAAGGGTCCTTTTCATAACTTTACAAGGAAATCTTCAACTAAATATTTTAATGAAAAAATTATGTGACATAAATAATAAAAATAATTAATTGTATAAATAATATAATGATAATTTTAATAAATATCAATTTTTTTTTCATATTCTACTTTTTTGGGGGTTTACAGCCTCAAAATTTACCTATAAATGCTAAAAAATGCAGAATTTGGTACTTCTCACGTTACTTTTTTTAATAACTCAATAATAAATGAATTCACAGGTCTACGCTGGCATTTGTTTTAGAGGTGAAATCAATAGCTTTCAAATGAATGCTCGTCCAAACTGTTATCTTTAACAGTTCAGGATTTATAGACTGATAACCGAGATCTCAAAATATGTGTAATATTTCAATATCTAACTCGGCTCCTAATTGAGCTACAGAGCTCACTGACATACCATTAGTAAGCTAATATGCTAATTATGACAGGCGGAGCTAGTCAAAAATGCTTTACCTATCATAGTTTTCTTTTAAAACCGGGTCGCGTATGTAGAAAGTGGATTTATTTTAAGTCAAAAT
>JAAEPP010000112.1 GCA_024232495.1 Flavobacteriaceae bacterium | reverse complement strand
CTTACATATGAAAGTTATACAAACCCAGTCTTTTTGTTACAGAAAAGGGTTATGAGAGCAATTTCTTTTGAACATTTTACTTCTCATTTTACTCCAATTTTTTCTGATTTAAAAATTTTAAAGCTAGAAGATCTATTTCAGCTGAAGCTGCTGAGTTTTGTTTACGAATGTGTTCTTAAAATCTCCCCTTTTTGTTTTCATGATTTCTTTAACACTTTGGAATCTGTTCATCAATATATAGTACAAGACAAGCTGAGAAGGTTAACATTTTCCTGCCTCAGAAAAATACTACCCAATACGGTCTCAGATCAGTACGTTATCATGGAGCAAAATGCTGGAATGAAATTCCAGTTGAAATAAAAAGGTCACCCTCCCTTAAGGTCTTTACCCCCTCAGAGAAAAAACTTTTTATTTACAAGGGCTAGGTAACTGAATATGTGCATGTATAAAGACGGGTATATGTAAAATTAGAAAATACAAAAAAAAATGAAAAAATATACAAATTAGGCAAAATGGCGGACATAACAATGAGAAAATACTGCGCTTTACTTGAGACACTGCTGGTCGAAAATCAATTTGATTTTACAGCCATTATTGATGTTAGGGTGTACAAAACAAGTATTTTTAGTGCTTGGGATACTTCTTTCATTGTTTCTTTACCCTAAATATGATTTATTTCATTTTTATTACGTGCGGAAGCAAAAAGTCGCTGTTCATGTATATTGATTTACTTATGGAGCAATATGCAGTACAGTGAACAACCTAAAAACACTTCCAAGCACTAGAGTATGATTTGGAGATTTGGCCCAGAAAATTTCAACTTGATATCTTAAAGGATGACGAAATGACGTTGTCTCAAAGTTGAAACATTTTCAATTTTACGAAGTCCTAGAAAACGGCAAAAGAAGATTTTGCTTCCGAAACATGATAAAAATGAGATAATCAGTGTCCACCAGCTTCATAAACATTGCCCTCTTTCTCCTTGTCTTTATCCCACAGTCCTTTTTTGATAGCCCTCAGTTTTTTCCTTTGTTTTTTGACTTTGTCTGTTGAAAATTTTTCAGCCAGACAGACTCTTCTACGGTCTGCGATACCGACACCAGCATTGAAGTTGCTTCCTGGACGAATTCCGAGTCTTTCAAGAACAGAAAAAACAGATGATGCTCCATCATTGAAATATGTTACTGCACTAGCTGTACATAGTTCAACAACCTTCTTCCCCTGATATGACTTTTTGGAACATCTGGCCCAAATCAAATGATTCAAAGCTTCATTAGCATTCTGTGTGTAGCAATCTAAGCAGCGGGACAAAAGAGCTTCCTTACTAAGATCATCGTAAATTGGCTGCACTTCATCAACAATCGCTTCTGGCAAGCTATTTTTGTGCTTATAGGTGTGGGTGTCATTGGCTTTATCTTGTTGCCAGCCACACCATGAATCTTTTCCTTCAGGACACATGTCATGCTGTGGCTTTGATTCGGATGACGCAATATGGTACAGACCTGCTTTTATGTCATTTTGCATCCCATTCAAATCTTGCGGGTTCTGTCGTATGGCTAGCCCATAATAGTTTTGCATTTTATCAATAAGTTTGTTTGTTAGTCTTCCTTTTCCTGCGATTCCCTTGCCATCTTTCAATTTCTTTTTTCCCAGGCTCACCTTCAACTTTCGGAGTCTCGTACCCAAACGTTTTTGAACGTGGCCGACACATTCCTTTTTTACGATATCAATGTCTGGGCCATAGGGTTTTGCATTTGCGATGGTAGAGTACGAGGATGAATCCCCATCTCCCACATATACTGTATAGCGAACACCATACTTTTCTTCTGATCTTGCATACATGTCTTTTATTCCAGCAACTTCCATGGCTCCAGATGAGCCTGTGTGGTTGTTGCAGCATTCATGCTGGTGAACAGTGTACCAGTCTCTATATTCATTTGAATTTTTATCCAGGTGTTTTCTTGTCTCGCAAGCTTTACATTTTTTGGACTTTACCTCAAAATCTATGGCCTTTCCTGAATTATTGGCAATAGCTGTTACGACTCCATTCAATGATGCATGCCCCGGCTTTTGCCATGTTCCGTCAAAACTTGTGACAAAATCACATGAGTCAGTTTTTTCTTTTACTTCTTCGACAGCATTCTTCATGCTCTTCTCTGCCTCCTTCATATATGCAGCATGAACCGAGTCTATCAATTTATCGTAATTGTTTCTGGTCATAGGCTTTTGCATATTCATTGTCTTTGAAAAATCTGTAATTTTCTCATACCGAACACCAATATTTCGGAAGGCCAACACAGCCCTTCCATTTACTTCCCACATTCTACTATTCATAGCCCTGTTTGAAGATGTAAAATTGTTTTGCCATGGGCAATTACCACAACGCAGCAGAAAGAAAACACAAAATCCCTTTTTCTGTTCTCTGACTTCTTCAAATTTCAAGCTCTCGCTTTTGCATTCTGGACAGCACAAAGTTCCAAAAACGCTCTGCAAAATACTGCAATCAAACAGAACAAACCCAATCTCCTCTTGATCACTCTCGGTTTTCTTTTCATGATCTTGCATAGCTTTTTCTAACTTGCTTGCTGATGTTGAGATTGGTGATTCATCTGTGTTTGAGGAAGATTGAGCCAAAGGGTCCTGTGACGGCCTAGATGGAGTCTGGGTCGTTGATGTCGAAATATTTTCAGCACTTTTCTGCCTCTTGGCTGTTCTTCCTTCAGCAGTCGATTGTGCCTTCCTTTTCCTCCTTTTAGGTTTGCGTTGCTTATTTCTAGGATTTCCCATTACATGTATTATAATTTGACAAAGTTGCTTTGAGGGCGAGAAAAATTTGAAATCGTTGAAACTTTACATTCACTTGAGAAACATGTTCTGAAATTATGCAAAGATGTACTTCATGTATGATACATGAACTTGAAACAGCCTCACTATCATCTCTTAGTTCGAGGCTATCCAAACTGGGCCAAATTGTGGGGCTTCTGGGTTGTTTTAGGTGGGGTAAAAAATGCATAAACGTTGCTTAGGGCGTTTCCAAGGAAAATTTTCCGTACTTGGTCACAAATTACCCCCTAAATCTCGGAAAATATTGCAAATTTCAGCACAATTTAGTAACAACATAAAAAGGCAAGCTCTGATGTACCCTTAGGGGTGTTTTTAAAAAGTTGCATAAAAATAAAAAAAATCAATTTTCCTGAGGGGGTAAAGACCTTAAGGCTTTTTGTCAAAATCTAAAATCCTTCTTCTTTGAAAATAATTATTAACTAAACAGTTACCGATTATTGGCATTGCCGCCCCTGAATATACTAACATCTGAAATGTATTATCAATGTTAGGGGGTGCTCTCTCCTCGATTAGCTCTGCTACTGAGGGAGTCCCTCCTTAAGAATCCCCCTTCATACAAATTCTCTATTGTTATGTATCCTTCTTTTACTTTTCGTGTCTG
>JAAEPP010000111.1 GCA_024232495.1 Flavobacteriaceae bacterium | reverse complement strand
GTTTTTGAAAGGATTTTCCTAATTTAGGGGGTTTTACGGTTTTAGGTGGTCAACGACCAGGCTTTTGGGAGACTGGGACCGAGTCGGCCTGTGATGTCATACCGGGAATCTCAGAGAATTCATTCATGTTCACAAGCGCTGTGCAGAAGGCAAAACAAGGAAGATTTTACAACTATTTTCGATCTTTACAAAATGGCATCTGCGAATAACGGCTATTCTTCAGCAAGTGAAGAATCTTTAACCTTTTTACGACGAGGATTATGATGTAGAAATCGAAGAAGAACTCGAAGGTGATGCGAGATCGGCAACTAGGCCCGAAGAAGACAGCGAATATGTTTCGGAGGAAGGAGGCCCTTATGAAGGTGAACCGCTCGCTGATGAGGAATATATTCAAAATTATAATCGAGTCGTGAAAGAGCAGGCACAAGAAGAAGAGCAATTTACGAGACGTTTTGAAGGGACTGAGTATTCAAATTCTAAACAAAAAAATCTGGATTTTTGGGTCGGGTGTCATGATTTTTTTCAAATTTAGGCCCGTTGTTGAAATATTTCAAAAAAATCGAGAAATATAGGTTATAGGCTTACACCTATCTACATGCAGCCTAATGTAATAGTTCAACTTTACGGTATTTCTTCAATGATAAAGCGCAGCTTACATTTATTTTTGGCACACGTTTTTTGCAGCCTATAGTAAAAAAATATTCTTTTATATATTACTTTTAACTATTTAAATATTACTATAAACAAGGGT
>JAAEPP010000110.1 GCA_024232495.1 Flavobacteriaceae bacterium | reverse complement strand
GCCAAAATCAAAGGAAACTCCTTTCCAGTTTTAATAATCATTCAGAGGGTTGATTAATGATCTTTGCTCGAAATTGTTCGAAAGTTGAAAATCATGATTCAGGGGTAATGCTTTGAATTGGTTGAAGCCTAAAGTTGTTGAAGATGGCGGCGGACGTGATTCCTGAAGTACGAAGTTATTTTTTTCAAATCTTCTTCGGAAGTTAAAATAGGCTTGAAACATTATGTTTCATGCTTTGATTTTAAACAAATAAAAGTAAGTTCAGTGTATTTTAGAAGCGTTCATGCTTTATATTTTCTACAGTACAAAAGATTAAATTTTTGCTGCACGCACGAGGTGGTTGGCCTATACTACTTCGCCTTAGGCCTAAGCCTAAGGCCTTTTTCATCGACGTTTAGAAATGCCAAAGCCAAATGAACAGCAAGTGGTAACGTTAGACGTAGTCAATGCTTTGCTAAAAAATCAAGCTGAGGCTTACAGGTCCTCATTTCAATCTATTATAGCAGATGTGAAGGAAGAATTAAGATCTATCAAAAAAGATTTAACTGATTTGAAAGTGAGTTTACAATTCACCCAAAATAAATTTGATGAAAGTGAGAAAAAGGTAGCTGCCATTGAGCAAAAAGTCAAGAAGCAATCAGAAAACTTGTTTGACCTAAATGACCATGCAGATTCTTCAGATGAACAACTTGAGTATTTGGAAAACCAAAGTCGTCGCTCGAACATCAGAATTGTAGGAGTGCCAGAACAAGCTGCAGAATCATGGGATGACACCGAGACGAAAGTGAAAGAGGTTATCAAAGAAAAGTTGGGTTTGTCTGAGGAATTTGAGATAGACCGATGCCACAGAGTTGGTCGAAATAGTAATAGACAAAAAAGAGATGGCAGACAAGACGATGAGCCACGCCCAATTGTAGCCAAACTTGTCAGATGGAAAGACAAGGAGCGTATCTTAAAGAAAGCTAGGGAAGTGAAACCTGATGGAATAAAGTTTTTGACTGATCTCTCAAAACGGACACTAGCTAAACGACAAGAGAAGATACCTGCACTGATTGCTGCACGGAAAGATGGAAAAATTGCCTATTTTATTATGGACAGACTAATTGTGAAGGAAAAGCCTCCAGACTCTGTTAGAAAAAGAGCAAACAATGAAAATGACAGTGATCCCGACCCCGAGGTATCATTCAATGCGTAATTTTTTTTCCAGAACTGTGGTTGTGTTATTTAAAAGTAGGTTTATGTTTTTGTGTTTTTTATCACCTAGGTGTTCGACAATATTTTCAGTTCATATTTAGCCCCAAAACATTTCAATGACATCAACTAGTAATTTCCCTTGTGGCATTTGCCACAAAAACATTTCAGCCAATAGCAAAGCAATATTATGTTCTAATTGCAACTTATGGATCCATATAAAATGCAATGACATTTCAAATTCTGAATATAAAATTTTGCAAAATGAACCTGACGATGTTCCTTGGTTCTGTTTGAAATGCACTAAAATCATGTTTCCCTTTGGGTCATTAGAAGATTATGAACTATCTAATCTGAATAATTCCGACTTTCCGTCCTTTGTTGATACAGCAGTATCTTTTGAAATTACATCAGGCCTTACAAACTTGCCAAACTTAGAAGATTATGATATTGATGAACATTTACCTTCTAATGTAAATTCAGGATATCATACTATGCAAGATCTGTCTTCTATTGATGTATCAGAAAAGGATCTTTCCATATTTCATGTAAACATCAGAAGTCTCTCTCTTCATCTTGATGAGCTTTTGTCAACTCTTACAAGTTTAAAAATAAATTTTGATGTTATTGGTGTCTCTGAAACATGGAATTCACTTGAAAATCCCATAAAAACTAATGTAGAAATTCCTGGTTATTGTTACTTTCCATATCAGTCACATAGTCAAAATGGTGGTGTAGCACTATATGTGAAATCAGGTCTCAATCCTATTCTTAGACCAGATCTATGCAAAGATAGTACTGATTTTGAGTGTGTTTGGGTTGAGATTGAAAACAGTAATGGTAAGAATTATCTGTTTTGCTGTGCCTATCGTCACCCAAGCTCGTCCTTTGATTCCTTTAGTGAGTATCTTCAAGAAGTTTTATCCAATCAAGCTGTGTTTAACAAACAAGTTTTTATCCTTGGAGATTTCAATATCAACCTTCTGAATTATAATTCCAGCACACCCATCACAAACTATGTTAATTTCTTCTTTTCGAAACACTTTCTGCCTTACATCATCCATCCATCTAGGATATCTGGGCATTCTTCCACTCTTATTGATAATATTTTCTCAAATATCACAGAGAATGAAACCCAAAGTGGTAACATTCTAACTCAAATAACAGATCATTTCCCTCAATTTTTAATTGTCAAGCATGCAGGAATCACTTATAAAAATCTGTCTTATTTCCAACATGATTTTTCTAAACTCAATCAAGATAGCCTCATGAATGATTTTGGAAAAGTTGACCTCAGTTACATAAACGAAGATAGATTAGATGTAAATGAGAAGTTTAACAGATTTTTATGCAATCTTGATGAGTTAGTTAAATTCCATGCTCCATTGAAAAAGCTTTCTACGGGTGATATTAAACTCAGAAATAAACCGTGGATCAATAGACGAATTAAAAAAATGATGCGTATTAGAGATCGGTTATTTAAAAAGCTCCGAAAGAAAAATGACCAGTCTTTGGTTGATATTTATAAAAAATTTCGAAATCGGGTTGCAATATCCTTGAAAGAGAGCAAGGCTGACTACTATTATAATTACTTTCAGAAGAATAGCAACAATATGAAACAGTTATGGTCAGGAATTAAATCAGTCATAGATATTAGAAAATCTAATAGTATAAATGTGATAAATAAACTTAAGGACTCAAGTGGTAATATCACATCTGATCCTGCAGTTATTGCAAACATCTTCAATAAATTCTTTGTTAATGTTTCTCATGATATCACTAAAAACATACCGAGATCCAACAACTCTCCCATCAATTTCATGGGTCAAAAAATCGGAAACTCATTTTTTATTACTCCTTCAGTCTCTTCTGATATACATGATATAATCTCTCTTCTGGACTCTGGTAAATCTCTTGGGCCTAATAGTATTCCTATCAAAATTTTAAAATCCCTTTCCTCCGTGGTATCTTCTCCACTTTCTCAAATCATAAATGAATCATTTCAAACTGGGATATTTCCAGACAAGATGAAGGTGGCAAAAGTAATTCCACTCTTCAAGAAAGGCTGTCCACTCACAGCATCAAACTATAGACCTATTTCTCTTCTCTCTGTTTTTAGTAAAGTCACTGAAAAAATCATGTATAAGCGTCTTTATTCATTTTTGGAAAATCACGAAGTCCTCTATAACTTACAATTTGGTTTTCGTGGTAGTTATTCTATTAACCATGCCCTAGTTAGCCTAACAGAAGCAATCAAAAATTCATTAGACAATAGAAAATATGGTTGTGGAATATTCATTGACCTGCAAAAGGCATTTGACACTGTGAATCATGATATTCTTCTGAAAAAGCTAGAACGTTATGGAATTAGGGGAACTGCTCTTGATTGGTTTAAATCTTACCTTACAAATAGAAAGCAATATGTCTCAGTTAATGGTTATAGTTCCAGCTATCTCAGCGTAACCTGTGGTGTTCCACAGGGCTCTGTGCTTGGTCCCCTACTTTTCTTAATTTACATAAATGATTTACCTTTGGCATCCTCAAAACTATCTTTCTACTTATTTGCTGATGATACTAATATATACTATGAAGCTGAAAATCTTAATCAGCTCCAAAGTGTAGTTAACAAGGAATTGGAAAAAGTGAGAAAATGGCTCAATGTCAACAGATTGTCACTTAACATTAGCAAAACCAACTTCATAATTTTTAATTCTCCTCAGCACTCTTCTTCAGAAACTGTAAATCTAAAAATTGGAAACCTTCCCATTAAGCGAACTTCTTATGTTAAATTTCTTGGTGTTCTTTTGGATGAAAATCTTTCATGGAAGTACCATTTGACAGAACTGTCAAAAAAGTTGGCTAGAACATGTGGCATGTTCTTCAAAATAAGGCACTTTTTACCTATTCATGTTTTGGTCTGTCTTTACAATTCTTTGTTCTCACCTTTTCTGCAATATGGTATTTTGGTTTGGGGTCTCACCTACGAGACTCACATTAATCCAGTATTTTTACTACAGAAAAGAGTTATTAGGGCAATCTCTTTTGCACATTTTACTGCACCATCCACACCGCTCTTTTCTGACTTGAAGGTTTTAAAACTTCATGATCTTTTTCAGCTGAAATTGCTTGGATTTGTTTACGATTGCATTAATAAGATTGCTCCTCCACATTTTCACTCCTTCTTTGAATTAGTGGAAAGTGTTCATCAATATAGTACACGGCAAGCTAGCAAGAATGATATTTTCCTCACACAGAAAAATACGTTGCAGTACGGTCTTAGATCAGTGAGATACCATGGAGCAAAGTGTTGGAATGAAATTCCAATGGAAATTAAAAAAGCACGAACTGCAACTAGTTTTCGTCAAAATCTCAAGTTTTTCCTTTTTGAATCTAATTACAAACTTTGATTATAAAGAAGTGTATCTAAAAGGTCAATATCCGCCTATATCCTCGCATAATGAGAGAAATGAAACTGAATTAAACTAATCAACTTTTCGACAGGGGGTATTCTCTCCTCGATTAGTTCTACTATTGAGAGAACTCCTCCTTTAAATAATTCCCTCCATACAATTTATTTTTATTTATATTAACCTTTCAAAACTTTCTGATCTAGCATTTTGTAATTAAGTTAAATTTGATATGTATTAGAAATGTATTATAAATTGTATGTCGAGAATTTAAAATAAAAAAACTGAACTGAACTGAACTGAACTGAATTTTTGCATACTGGAATGAAATCCAAGTAAGGCTGGTTCACACAAGAGTACAATAAAGCTCTATTTGACGTGCAAGAGAAGTACTTATTTGTTGCTCCGTTAAAAATTTTGCAGCAAGTTTTCCAATACTTTTATCTAGGATCAGTTTGAAGTGGATTTTGAAAGTGGTCATCCCAGTTCAAATGGGTGTTTACTCTGGTGTGAACCAAGCTGAAGACT
>JAAEPP010000109.1 GCA_024232495.1 Flavobacteriaceae bacterium | reverse complement strand
CTTGTATTGCTAATCAAAGATTATTCAGTTTTTCTGTCGTTATAAATTTAATCGAATCCAAACGAGGCATGAAAATCTATTTCGATACTTGCAAATTTCTGATGAGAACAATAATGGCACCTTAGGAACAAATCTGTGTTATATTGTAATGTAGTGATTCTTTTATTGTTTGTAATTCAAACGAGAAAATAGCTCAGATGCGAAATTGAAGTTGGTAGAACTCAAACTGTTTTTCCCTTTTTAGTAATAGAAGATCTTACCAAAAGAATGAGTTCTTTGGAAATGCGAATGGCAAAAGTTGAAGGTAAAGTTTTGATGCTATTTCACATATGCTGATAAAAAATATTTCAATTTTGCAAGCATGAATGTGTACACTAGGCTATCAAAATTATTGCACAGGTCGATTCAAAATGGCGGCAAAATTGCAAAGCTGTGAGGGCTAGGCCTAAATTAGAATTCCCATAACTTGTGTCAGACAGCTCACAAATAAAAGGTTTTGGTAGCAAAATTTAGGAAATTTTACTTACACCATAGCTCATAACAACAAGTAATAATAAATTGAGGGAGAAACTATGTATGACTTGGGATTTGAGTGATAGTCTAAATCTCAGCAAGAAGACTTTGAAGAAGGAGTTGTCATATAAAATCAGTACAAAAGGGTTATAAAAAGT
>JAAEPP010000108.1 GCA_024232495.1 Flavobacteriaceae bacterium | reverse complement strand
TTATTGGGGTTTTCCAAATTTACGCATATTGAAATCACGATCTCCAACTACTATTTCATACATGGATGGATACACCATTAAAATATTTAAGTATCTTGATAGATATATCTAAGCATCAATCACTAGCTGCAAACCCTACTACATTCTATTTTCAGAGAAAATAAAATCTATTCCATCCATCTGCACTATTTCAAAGTGTGAAAACATCATATCAAAACAAAACAAGGAGTGTCTAAAAAAGGATATGGCCAAGGAACAGCTTATATTTTTCAATCTATACTTCTGTAGATATTTGATTTATATGAAGTAAAGTACATAATTTTTTTAATACAGAACCTATGCCCAAGTGTTGAATTATGAATTACAACAGAAATCCCGTTAGGCTGATATTTATTCATAGAATTCATGTATTAGCCTCGGTATCTATTTAGGTCTTTACGTATACCTTTCCTAGAATACTTAGATAAATATCTTACAAGGTGTACTATTTATCTATCCTGCGCTTTCTTCTGATAAGGTATCGGATGCAATGAACTTTCATTTCTGCATATATACATATTCATAGTTATAAGATAATTTTACCAAATTGGGTATGAAATGGACTCAATTCTGACTCAAAGTATTTATTCAATAAAAAAATGGGAAATATGATCAAAATTACTATATCTAAATGTTATAGAGATTTTAAATTTCACTTCTTGTTTAAAGACAGCATATCTATTATCTCAAACTACCAAAACATATATTGATGGATATGTTCATGATCATCACTCCATATCACCAAAATCTCATATTATGATAGATTTACCAAAGCATCAATAAACATGTTTGCATTATAAGTGTACTGCAGTTCAGTTTATATTTAATTATGTTTAAAAAAAAATAAGAGATGGTCATTTGGATAAATTATTTACCATAGCTGGAGCTTCTAAATTAAGCATATTTACGAAGAATTACAGAAATACTTTTTAGTTAGGGAAAAAAACGCAAATTGTTAAGTTCTTATTTCAAATTTGAATATAGCACAAAACAATTGATAATATGCACAGTAAACCCAGGTGCGGTATTTATGTTTAATATTTAGTACAGGGAAGTAGTACTGTGTAAATGGTGCTGTTTTTAAAAGTTGATACAAATTTTTAGCTGGAGACATCTAAAAGTTATCATTATATCCTAATATGAATGTTTTATAAGGATATACGGCTTAAAAAAAGTAAAAATTGTAGATTTTGAGAAATAAATATTTTTTTATCCTACTTTTGTGATGAGGGTAGACATGGCAATGCTGCGTCCTTTATTTATAAGAAAATTATATGTTTTTAGTTCCAAATTTACTTCATTCACACATTAGAGTCCATAATATATGAAAAATACTTACTAAAATTTAGTTTCTACATAAAAAATAAAGCTTAAAATATTTTTTCAGAATTAACAAAATGTTATTCAATCAAAACAAATGTTTTTTTTTCTATATTTTAGTGGTAACTTTTTGTATGTTATTGTACCATTTTGGAAGCATGAAGATGTATATATTCATATACGATAGGTGAAAATATTCTCTGAAGACCTTTATTTTGGACCCTTGGTGACACTTCATTTTGAACCTGGTCAAGGGAGCTTAGGATAACAGTAAATTTTATATATTGAAAATCCGGCCCTAACTTTAAATTCTATTGCCAAAAAGACCGAAATTTCCCAT
>JAAEPP010000107.1 GCA_024232495.1 Flavobacteriaceae bacterium | reverse complement strand
TTTGGAAAAAGTATTTTAAAAGGCGTAAAGTGGACCTCTATTTCTACTGTTGGTGTTGCTTTAGCCTCTCTTGTCCGAATTTCAATATTAACCAGATTTTTAAATAAAGAAGATTTCGGTTTAATGGCTATTGTAGTATTTGTTTTAGGAGTACTAAATCTTTTTACAGACATGGGCCTTACTTCGGCAATTTTTCATAAACAAGATATTAGTAGAAAAGAATACGCAAGCTTGTATTGGGTAAATTTATTTTTTGGAATCTCTTTGTATGGCTTTATATTTTTATTATCACCTTATATAGCCTTGTTTTATAACGAACCTCAACTTACAGAGTTAATTCTTATTCTGGCAATTAGTATTGTGTTTGCAGGGCTAGGAAATCAATATAAAACTATTGAACAGAAGAATCTTAATTTTAAACTGATCGCTATCGTTGAGATAATCAGTGCTTCAATGGCTCTTGTTTTAGCAATCATATTAGCTATTAAAGGATTTGGAATATATGCATTGGTTTTTTCAGCTTTATTGCAATATTCGCTTCCTAATCTTGTCTTTTTCCTAAGAGGAATTGTAATAAGACCCATCTTATTTTATTTTAATTGGACATTGGCACATCCTTTTCTAAAAATAGGAATTTTCGAAGTGGGCAGTCAAGTAGTCAATTATTTTAATAGAGATTTAGATATTATTATCATCGGAAAATTATTTAGTGCAGAAATTTTAGGAGGATATAGTTTAGCAAAGCAATTAGTTTATCGTCCAGCTCAAATCATTAACCCAATCATAACAAAAATAGCTAACCCATTACTAGCAAAGTTTCAAGATAATGTCGATATTTTAAAAATAAATTATTTGAAGCTTATAAAAATAATATCTTCCTTAAACTTCATAGTTTATCTATTAATTATTGTTTTTGCCCCAATCATCGTATCCATACTTTATGGGAATGACTATAAGAGCATCGTAGACGTAGTTCGAATATTGTGTGTTTATATGTATATAAGAAGTTTAGGAAATCCAATAGGAAGTCTTGTTATTGCTACTGGTAGGACTGATAGAGCTTTTTATTGGAATCTATTTTCAATAACAATAATGCCGTTTTTCATATTTTTAGGTAGTCAATACTCAATAGAAATGGTTGCCACTTCTATGGCTGTAGGTTTTTTCGTGTTATTTGTGCCTAATTGGTGGTATTTGGTAAGATATATGACAAGTGCCACTCTTCAAGAATTTTTAAAGGCAATCATACCATCATCGCAGATACTAAAAATGCTAAAAAATTAAATGTAACTCCATGATTCTCGAGATATTTTTTTTAAGTTAAATTAGCATACCGATAAGCACTATTTTTGCTTAAATCAAATGAGTTTTATGAGGTATTTTTATTCAATATGGATAGTTATTTTTTTGTTGGGCTGTTCAAACCCATCAAAAAAACAGGCTGTATTAACACAGAACAATCAACAACTATCTCATGACCTCAGTTTTCCTGCTTGGGGACCTTACACAAAAAAATATATTGGAGTTTCTCATATTCCAGATATTGATAAAGGAATAAGAGTTGATTTTAGTTTTTTTCCAGGTTTTAAAAATAAAAAAACAAAGGCTCCGAATGTATTTACTAAATCAGGTTTTCATCCATGGGAAGCATCTCCTAATCTTGAATATTTTTCTTTTAGACATGAACTTAAGTGGAAAGATCGAGTATATGCAGACATTTCTTATTCTAAAATAGATTCTTTTTCGAGATCTGTTCGTATTGAATTTATGAATCAAACCAACTCTCAAGACAGTCTTGTGTTGCATTTATTATCGTCCATTCATTTTCCACCTATAAAACCGCATAATCCAGAAAAAAAACTAAATTATGCTACAATTAGTTTACCAGAAAATGCATTTTGGATAGATGCATTGGATTATCAATATTTAAATTTTGCAAAGGAAGGGCATCGAAATGATCTAGTGTATGATGGAATGTTGAGAGCAGAGGTTAGAGATCATGAGTTAATAAATGGAAGCGCTATTGGCAGAGGGTTCGGTAAAAATATTGGCGATCAGGTAGTTTATAAATTACAATTTCCTAATCAAATAAAAAACGGAGCTCTTTTTTTAAGGTATAAAACTGAAAAACAACAAAAAGCAAAACTCAAACTAAAAGGCATTGTAACGAAAATTATTGAATTAGATCCTTCGGAAAATTATAGCTTAAAAAAAATTGAAATAGGCGCTATTAATGCAGAAGAATACACGCTTTCTATAGAGTCAAAATCCAAAACTCCTCTAGTTATTGACGGCTTTGCAATTTTAACCGAAGGAGATTTTAATCTGTTGAAAATTGAGCAAATAAAACGGAACAATGTGCCAGATATCATCAAAGGACCTACTTCAAATTCTATTATCCTTAAATATGATAATATTGAGACTTATTATGGGGTTCGGTTAAACCACAATGATCTAGAAGTCCGGGATTGGACCATTGAGAATCTTCCAGAAGAATATAATATAGAATTAATTGACTCTAAAAAGTCTAAATTTTATATTGATGAAAAGGCACACTTCACCGATTTGCACTTAAATCCAATAATTATAGACCCTAATTCATCCAAAGTAATAAACGGGATAGTTTGTACTGGAACTAAAGAAGAAGTTTATAATCGCCTAAACAAATCAACACAATTAAATTATGATGATATTTATACGAATGCAAGGCAATCATTAACGAACTATTATACAGTACCAGGAGGAGCAAAATATGAATTCAGTCAAAGGTTAATGGAAGCAACCACAATAAGCAATGTAGTTTATCCAGTATATACTCAAAATCAATATATAAGGCATCATGCTCCAGGAAGGAAATGGGATTGCTTATACACTTGGGACTCAGGCTTTATAGGGTTAGGTCTAAGTCAAATAAGTACAGAAAGAGGTATAGAGAACTTAAATGCTTATTTAAACGAACCTGAAGAGCAATCTGCATTTATCCATCATGGCACTCCATTACCTGTTCAGTTTTATCTGTTTCTAGAGCTTTGGAATAAAACTCAATCTAATGAGCTTGTTGAAAATGTATATCCTAAGTTAAAAAAATACTATAATTTTTTAATCGGAAAAGTAGAAAGCTCGACAACATCAAGCCTAGATTCTGGTTTAATTCGTACTTGGGATTATTTTTATAATTCGGGAGGTTGGGACGATTATCCAGCACAAAAATTTGTTCATAAAAACAAGTTAACCAAAACCGTTGCGCCTGCTATAAGTACGGCACATGTAATAAGAATTGCCAAGATTATGCAAATGGCAGCACATCAACTAAACCTTAAAGAAGACCTATTAATTTATGAAAAGGATATAGAACAACTAGCAAATGCTTTACACAAATACGCTTGGGATGAAGAAACAGGTTATTATGGATACGTTAATCATAAAGGTTTTGGACAATCTAATAGTATCCTGAAGTATAATGATTCAATTAATTTCAATATGGGATTAGGAGGAGCATCGCCTATAATTGCAGGTATATGTGACGACAACCAGACTTATAAAATTGTATCACACCTTAAAACAAAAGGAGAAATTTGGTCAGATATGGGGCTTTCAACTATTGACCAAACAGCACCTTATTATAATAAAAAAGGATATTGGAATGGGCATGTGTGGATGCCACACCAGTGGTTTTTTTGGAAATCGATGTTAGATTTGGGAGAAGATGATTTCGCACATCAAATAGCAATAACAGCTTTAGATGTTTGGAAAAGAGAAACCGAAAAATCATACAATTGTTATGAGTATTTTTCAATAGAAACAAAAAAAGGAAAGGGATGGCACCAATTTAGTGGCTTATCAAGTCCTGTTATGTCATGGTTTAATGCTTATTATCAGGTTGGAAACATTACTACAGGGTATGATATTTGGATTAAAGAAAAAAGCTTTAATGATGACTTTTCTGAACTAGAAGCTTCTATGAAAATTTACAATCACAAGAATAAGCCTTTTTCAATAATAGTTTGTCTAAATCCTGATTACAACTACAAAGCCTATTGGAATGATAAAGAAGTAGAACTTAAGGAATTTAACAAAGGTTCATTGAGCATAACTATAAAAAATAATACTGTTTTTGGGAATTTAAAAATTTTGAAAATATAGATTTTTCCTAAGCCAAAAGAGATACAAACTCCGCAAAGTTTTAATATAGCTCCAGAACAGTTACAGTAAAATAAATTATTGGTTCGCAATACAATTGCATAATTTTTAATTTAAATTTGTCACAATATCATCTTTAACATAATTATATTCTTTTTTGAAAGTATTTAATTACATCCTTTTAACTGTCCTTTTTTTATTAATAGGCAACTCTATTTCGAGCAGTATTTCTTTATTGTGTTTGTTTTTATTGTTAGGAGCTAATCTTATTGAAGTTAAAAAAGGAAAAATAAAAGTTCCAATATATTATTATATAGCATTAGCAATCTATCTTATTTTCTTGACCATTGGACTGTTTTATGGCCATCGTAATCCACAAATAGATATTAAGTTTCAGCTTTTTGGGTTTTTGTTTTATTTGTTTTTGTTAAATAAAAAGGACTTTAAGTTGCTCCCATTTTTGTTTTTAATAAATTATACCGTTTTAGGGATATATATTTTACTGTACTTAGGGAAGTTTCCTAATTTATGGCACACAACTGTAATTGGCTATCAAGGAAGGGTTTATGGTCCATCTATTATTCCCATTGTATTTATATCATTTTATTACTTAATTAAAAATAAAACGTTCGATTTAAAATTAGTCCTGGCATTTATAGTTGCCATACCAAGTTTATTATTAACAACAAACTTGATGAATATTGTTATTGCCGGAATACTATTGATGTTATTAGTTGTTGATTTTAAGAAGTTAATACAACCTAAATTTATTTTAATAATCTTAGGTATTGGACTTTCTTCCGTTTTGTTTTTTAATTCAAGTTATGCACCAGATTTAATAAAAGAAAAAATTCCATACCTACTAGACCCCTTTGAGTATCCAAGTTTAAAAATTAGGGTTGATGATTTAAATGCTGCTTTTGCTCGTGAAAAATTTAGCACAACTGAAAAAATATTCGGTAATGGTTTTGGAGCAAGCACTACTATTTTCAGAGAAAATTTAGAAGCTCAAAGTTGGAGTGACTTCATAACTTTTCAAGAAATCGACAATGGTTTTTATTATTTGTACCATAGAGGAGGTTTTTTATTGTTGAGTCTATTTTTGTTATTTCATATTTATTTATTCGAAAAAATTAAGTCTATAAAGTCAAAAATTGGATTTTTATCCATTGTACTTATTACCTGTTTATTATCGATTCATTATTTTAATAATATGTTTTATTTGATACTCCCTTTTTTAATTTTAGAAGGAAATAAAAACAAGAAGGAGATAGAACAACAGACATGAACAACATTCTTTACATCATCCCTGATTTAGCTAAGGTTTCTGGAGGCCCAAAAACCAGAGTATCTTTATTTAAAAATATTTTTTTAAACAAAAAAGATGACATAATAGAAAAAGGAAATAAAATTGCAAAATCAGTTTCCTTTAAAAAAGTGAATATAGTTTATGTAGAATCTGCTACAAACCGTATCTCATTACTAGACTTTTTATGTCTTCTTTTATTAAGATTGCGTTCAAAAAAAGTCATTGTTTTTATTCGGGATGTTTATATAGAAATGTTTCCAGAACAATACGCGAATCCTAGAGCAAAAATCACGTTAATAGTTAATAAACTTAGCAATTTTTATCTAACATTAATTTCGACAAACTTAGTATTTCCAACAATCGAGATGGGAGATATGTTATTTAAAAACAACTCTTTCTATATTAAAAAACCATACCAAGCATTACCTCCAGCTACCTATAACATCACAGAAAAAAAACTAAACCCAGATTTTTCAAAAAAAACAGGAATCTTATATTTGGGCAGCACTAAATACCAGAATTCTGGTTTTAATACTTTTTTAGCCTTTGAAAAAAAATATCAAGAACACTACAATTTTTATGTTCTATCGGGAGACAATCATTTACATGATTTAACAAAAGGCACTACCATAAAGCTTACTAAAATTCCTCGAAATTCGATACCGGTATATATAAAAGAAAACAATATCGCATATGCTTTCCATACGAGACCCAGAAATTCCTATGACGATCTTACTTTTCCTATTAAAGTATTTGATTTTTTGAGTTTTCAATTACCTTTTTTATCAGAAAAACATATTCCACTTGAAAAATTATTAAGCAACCAATATCAACTCTTTGTATCTATGAATAACTTGGAGGGGATACACGAAATAATACAAAGAATCGACGAAAAGGAGTATTCTTTACTTGTAGATTTTTTAAAAGAAATAGCAATAAACAACACCTATCAAAAAAGGTATGATCAAATTCTTGAAATCTAAAAAATTTAAAGTTTCTCTTTTTGAAGGAAGCACTTACCTTTTTGTTGGTACCCTCCCATTATTTTTATCTATTAATACGATTGCAATATGGATTTTTGTGGTAAGCTCTTTTATTGTTTTAGGCTTCAAAAAAAGAAAAGAAATATTATGGAAAAGAAGAGCTTTTATAATTCCATTTATACTTCTTTTCTCTTTATATATTATTGGGTTATGGACTTCTTCAAACACAGATATAGCTTTAAAAAATATAAGCAGAGTTTTAACATTGCTTTTACTCCCCACCATTATTTTATCACATAATAAAGAAGATTTTAATTTTAAAAAAATATATTATTCCTTAGGAGCCGGGTTGTTAACAGGAATGCTAATATGTTGGGGTTTTGTAATAGAATCTATTTTAACAAACGCAACACCATTAAGACAAGCGCCTTATTTTTTTGAATGGATTTATTCTAATTGGAACTTAGTAAAACCTATTGGAGTTCATCCAAATTATTTTGCATTATTAATAGTAATTTTAGTATTGGCAATTATTAAAACAGAAGAATTAAAGTTTTTAAGAAAAAACAAGCTGAAGCTTATATTACTGCTTATTCCTTTCTTTCTTTTTTTATTTGAGCTAAGTAGCAGGGTTGCAATGTTGGCTTTTGTGCTGGTTATAATCGTTTCAGTTTTACAAAATAGAAGTAGAAAAAAAGGAATTTTAATAGGATTATTTATAGTAGGTCTTATAGTATTATCTGTAAAGTTTGATTATTTAGGGAATAAATTTTCTGGTTTGGTCGATGGTAGGGGAAATATAAAAGTAGAGCGAATTCAACGATGGGATTTTATAATTAGGGAGTTTAAAAAAGAGGACAAATTGATACTTGGTGTTGGCTCTGGTGACACCGAAGAAATCTATACGAGAGCCTATATAAATGGCAATTTTAAAACCGCTTTAATAGAAGGATATAATGCGCACAATCAATTTGTTGAATTTTTAGTTTCCAATGGGTTTTTCGGATTGTTGGTGTTTGTTTGGGTGCTATTATTTTTTGCATTAAAAACAAAACTTAAAGGTGAAGCTTTAAGCTTTTTCATAACTATTGTTTTATTAAGTTTCATAGAAAGTTTTTTAGGTCGAGCAAAAGGGGTGTTTATTTTTTCTTTTTTTATAAGTTTCTTTTTGTTAATGTACAGTGATAAATTAATAAAGAATGAGTAACCTTAGAAGCAAAATAATAGTAATCTCTAATATGTATCCTTCCACCAAGAATATTAGATACGGTATTTTTGTTAAAAATTTTGTAATTTCATTAGAAGATGACTTTGAAATTAAAAAAACCATTCTTACTAAAAAAACAGGATTTAGTAAGCTCTTGGGATATATAGGATTCTATATAAGAATTATAAAAGCATTATCAGAGGCGAAAAAAGAAGATTTAATTTACGTTCACTACCCACTATTTGTAGCGCCTTTACTTTGTTTATTCAATAGAAAATACATATTAAATTTCCATGGAAGCGATATAACATTTAACACTAGTATAAGAAAGGTTTATTCTTTTTTTTTAAAGAAAATAATAATAAAATATCCCATTGTAATACCTTCAAAATACTATGAAGAGATTTTTTTAAATCAATTTAAAAAGTTCAAAGAAGAGCTTTTAGTGTATCCTTCGGGGGGGATAAACAGCACTATTTTTAAACCTTTAAAAACAGAACCTCAAACAAATCAATTTGTAATAGGTTTTGTCTCAAATTTTATCGAAAAAAAAGGTTGGCGAGTATTACTTGAAGCTATTGATATTTTAAAAAAAGAAAATGCTATTCCTAATATTTCATTGAGGTTAGTTGGTGATGGTCCGGACAAAGAGGAAATACTAAAAAGGTTAAAGAACTTAAATATTCCGTATACATTACGATCAAATTTGTCGCATGCAGAATTAGCAGAAGAATATAATTTGCTAGATGTTTTTGTTTTTCCAACCTATAGGGTAGATGAAAGTTTAGGTTTGGTGGGTCTCGAAGCCATGTCTTGTGGTATACCAGTTATTGCTAGTAATATGGGCGGACCAAAAGGGTATATAAATTCCGGAGAAAACGGACTATTATTTAACCCAAAAGACGCTGATGACTTGGCAAGTAAAATGATGATGTACAATAATTATACGGGGGATAAAAAAATCAATATGATTAGAAGCGCTGAAAAAACTGCAGCGGACTATGACAGTAAAAAAGTTAAAAATGAACTGATAACATTTTTAAAAAACCAATAAAATGGCAGGTCAAATTAAAATCCTTAATACTTTTATCCATAACCTTTCTATGAAGGAAACACTATCTTTAGTAAATGATACCATTAATAACAAGGAAAGTATACATCACGTTGTAGTAAATGCTGGAAAGATAGTCCAAATGCAAAAGGACAAACAATTACACGAAAGCGTAAACAATAGTGATATTATTAACGCAGACGGTCAAGCAGTAGTGTGGGCAGCAAAGTTTTTAAATAAGCCCTTAAAAGAGAGAGTAGCAGGAATCGATCTAATGGAAAATTTGGTTGAACTCGCTTATAAAAACAATCATAAAATTTATTTGTTTGGAGCTAAAGAAAAAGTGATTAAAAAAGTAGTGTCAATTTACACTAACAAATATGGAAAAAATTTGATTGCTGGATACCGAAATGGTTATTACGGCAAAGATGATGAAGCCACTATCGCAAAAGACATCGCTTCTAGTGGCGCCAATATGTTGTTTGTTGCTATTTCTTCACCTAAAAAAGAAAACTTCTTATATCAATTTAAAAACGATTTAAAATCAGTCAATTTTATTATGGGAGTTGGCGGAAGTTTCGATGTAATTTCTGGCCTAACCAAAAGAGCTCCTTTATGGATGCAAAATAACGGTCTAGAATGGTTTTATAGATTTATCCAAGAGCCTAAAAGAATGTGGAAAAGATATTTAGTAGGTAATACTAAATTCATATATTTAGTGTTTAAAGAAAAGATTAGAGGGTCAAGCCTATAATTTACAAATAACAGTTTTATTTTTAGCAAAAGAATAGGTAAGTGAGAATACTTTTAGCCGCCATATATCCTTACGTTTTTATTTTATTATATTTCATTATTCCTTTTGATGAGTACGTAAGAGCACTGCCAAATATTTTAATGCTCATATTGGTAGTTGCCTTTCCGTTTATTATAAAAAAAGAGGATTTTAAAAAAATCTCAAAGAACTCAATGCTTTTGCTAGTGTTTTTTATTGCCTTTCTCCTAATAAACTCTTCTATTCAAGGAAGGTTGGAGTTAGATTTTGTTTTTATAAAAACAATGATGATTCCGGTAGGAATAGTTTTCTTGTACTTACCAATAGCAGATTTTAAAAAGGTAAATAAGGCTATCGTTTTTTCTTCATTCATAGCTATTATTTACACATTAGTTCAGTTTTTAATATTAGTCAATCAAAATTCAGATGTGTCTTTCTTGTTTTTTCAGGAAACGGTAGATGCACTTTTAATAGATAGAGTTTATGTTGGACTTTTGTGCGTGCTAAGTATTTTAATATGCTATAAGTCCATAACAAAAAAATTTCATCCAGATAACAAGTATTATTTAACCTGTATCATTTTAAATAGTGCTTACTTACTATTAATCATGTCTAAAACTGCATTGGCACTCTTGTTTTTTATTGTAATTTTAAGACAGTTCTATGGGAAAAACAAAAAAATTAGATTTGGTGTATCAGTTGTAATACTTGCATTATTAACTACTATAATTTCAATTAAATTTCCCAACGTCATCGAAAATTCTTTTCAGCCTAATAAAGAAATTTCAGAGGTTAATTATACAGAATCAACCATCCCGTTGAGCTATAGAACACTAGTTTGGGAATGCTCTTCAAAAATAGCAAATGGGAATACTAACAAATTTTTTGGGATAGGATTTAGAGAAACCTCAAATAAGTTAGTTAATTGTTACGAAAACGAAATTAAAGACCTAGCTACGAAACAAAATTTTATAAATAAACGATTTAATACTCATAATCAATATCTAGACTTTTACATAAGTTCCGGACTAATAAGTCTTGTCTTATTTTTAGGGATTCTAGTCATTTTGTTATTTGAACACTACAAGCATTTTTTCCCAACAGCGTTGGTTTTAACTTTTATTTTATTTGGTCTAGTTGAAAATTATTTTCATCGTCAAGTAGGAGCTTATTATTTAGGTTTTGTTTTAGTGATTTTATTAATCAATAATAATAAAAATGGCTTAGGTAAAAAGTTGAATGAAACCCCAAGTAATGAAAGCTAATTTAAAGAAAGGGATATTGTATTTTTGCAAGGATAATTTTAAAAAATAGTTAATGAAAATATCGGTAATAGGAACTGGATATGTAGGCTTAGTAACAGGGACTTGCTTAGCAGAAACTGGCAATGAAGTTATTTGTGTGGATATTGATAAAGAAAAAGTAGAAAAAATGAGAAATGGGGTGGTTCCTATTTACGAGCCCCATTTAGATGTGTTATTTGATAGGAATATTAAAGCCGATCGATTACGATTCACCACTTCATTGGATGAAGGGCTCGAACATGGAAAAATTATTTTTTTAGCACTTCCTACACCTGAAGATGAAGATGGATCAGCTGATTTGTCTTATGTTTTAAATGTTTCAAAACTTATTGGAGATAAAATAAAAGAGTATAAAGTAATTGTAGATAAAAGTACGGTTCCAGTTGGAACTGCAGAAAAGGTTAAACAAGTCATTTCAAGAAAAGCAATTTGCGAATTTGATGTGGTTTCAAATCCTGAATTTTTAAGAGAAGGGTTTGCGGTTGACGATTTTTTAAAGCCTGAAAGAATTGTTATAGGATCCAGTAGTGATAAAGCAACATCACTTATGCAAAAGCTTTATAAGCCCTTTGTGCGGTCTGGTAATCCAATTATTGTTATGGACGAAAAATCTGCGGAATTAACAAAATACGCTGCAAATGCATTTTTAGCAACAAAAATTACATTTATGAATGAAATTGCTAATTATTGTGAAAAAGTTGGAGCTGATGTTGATAAAATAAGAGCTGGTATGGGAACCGATTCTAGAATTGGAAAACGTTTTTTGTTTCCCGGAATTGGTTACGGTGGATCTTGCTTTCCTAAAGATGTAAAAGCACTACAAAAAGCTGGAAAAGATCAATCCTTTGATTTTAAGATTCTAAATTCTGTGATAGAAGTAAACGAGAAACAAAAAACAATTCTATTGCCTAAAATAGAAAAACATTTTAATAATGAGCTTTCTGACATTAAGTTGGCAATTTGGGGCTTAGCATTTAAGCCTGAAACGGATGATATAAGAGAAGCTCCATCAATATACTTAATGAGGGAATTACTAAAAAAAGGCGCTAAGCTTTCGGTTTATGACCCTGAAGCGATACCTAACATAGAAAAACAATTTGGTAATTCTCTTAATTACTGTAATTCTATGTACGAGGCTTTAGATGGTGCTGATGCGCTTGTTATATGTACGGAGTGGAGTATATTTAGGACACCAGACTTTCAAAAAGTAAAGCAACTATTAAATCAGAATATAATTTTTGACGGTAGAAATTTATATGATTTAGAAGATATAAAGAAAGAAGGAATTTCATACGTATCAATAGGGAGATAATTTTAAAATTATGAAAAAAAGAGTTTTAATAACAGGAGCTGCAGGATTTTTAGGGTCCCATTTATGTGATAAATTTATAAAAGAAGGATTTTTTGTTATTGGAATGGATAATTTAATCACGGGAGATTTAAAAAACATAGAGCATTTGTTTAAAAATCCTGATTTTGATTTTTATCATCATGATGTTTCAAAGTTTGTTCATGTTGCAGGAAAATTAGATTACATATTGCATTTTGCTTCGCCAGCAAGTCCGATTGATTATCTTAAAATACCTATTCAAACCTTAAAAGTAGGATCTCTAGGAACACATAACCTATTAGGCTTAGCTAAAGAAAAGAATGCTAGAATCATGATTGCTTCTACCTCTGAAGTTTATGGAGATCCTTTGGTACATCCCCAAACAGAAGAATATTATGGAAACGTAAACACCATAGGACCAAGAGGAGTTTATGACGAAGCAAAACGATTTCAAGAATCAATTACAATGGCTTACCATCGTTTCCACGGAGTAGAAACCCGAATTGCAAGAATCTTTAATACTTACGGGCCAAGAATGAGACTAAATGATGGAAGAGTGATTCCTGCATTTATGGGACAAGCACTAAGAGGAGAGGATTTAACAGTTTTTGGAGATGGATCACAAACGAGATCATTCTGTTATGTTGATGATGAAATTGAAGGGTTTTACAGATTACTAATGAGTGATTATTCATACCCTGTTAATCTTGGAAATCCTAATGAAATTACAATTTTAGAATTTGCAGAAGAAATAATTAAATTAACAGGAACAACTCAAAAAATAATCTACAAACCGCTACCATCAGATGACCCATTGCAAAGAAAACCTGATATTACAAAGGCAAAAGAGATTTTAGACTGGGAGCCAAAAATTTCAAGAAGTGAAGGCATGAGTAGAACTTTTGAGTTTTTTAAAAGTTTATCCCCAGAGGAATTACTAAAAAATGAACATAAAGATTTTTCAAAGCACAACAGGAAATAATAAATGATTTTTAAAAGAGGAAGATATTCAGGGTTCTTAAGACCAATTTCTTATATAGTTGATTTAATTATTATAGGGTATTTTTCATTTGAAATTATTTATGAAAAATCAGATATATTATATTTTTACATTTATATATTAATTTCTTGGATCGTCTCTACGTTACTTTCTGATTTTTATGAAATTTATAGACATACAAGTGTTACTAAGATATTTGGTTTAATTGTAAAGCAAACCATTATATTTTTATTATTGGTATTCGCTTTTTTTGGATTTTATAACGACTTGTCTGCAAAATCTATAAATATTTTAAAATATGTGCTTTTGGTAATGTCTTTAATCACTATTACTAAGTTTGCCATTTTCTTTTTGTTAAAAAAATATAGAAAAGTATTTAAAGGTAATTTACGAAAAGTTGTAATAGTTGGATTAAATAAAAAAACAGATCAATTAAGAAAATATTTTAATGACAACCCAGATTATGGATATCAGTTGGTAAAAATATTTGATTTAAAACAATATCAAAATATTGAGGAAATAATCAAGCACATATCAGAAAATGAAGTAGATGAAATTTACTCTTCTATTGCTGAATTGAATAATAAGGAGCTTACAAGTTTAATAGATTTTGCCGACAATAATCTTAAGATTCTAAAATTTTTACCTGATAATAAAGAAATTTATTCCAAAAAACTAGACTTTACGTATTACGATTTTCTTCCTATTTTATCCATGAGAAAAATTCCTACAGACGAACCAATTAATTTATTTGTCAAAAGAATTTTCGATATTACTTTTTCTTTAGTTGTTATTATAGGTGTCTTATCATGGTTAACTCCAATTCTTGGATTGATTATTAAAATTGAGTCTAAAGGCCCAATATTTTTTAAACAAAAAAGGAACGGACTAGACTATAAAGAGTTTTATTGTTTTAAATTTCGCTCCATGAGACCAAACCCTGAAGCTCATCTGCATCAAATAAAAAAAAATGACCCAAGAGTTACTAGAATAGGTAAAATAATAAGAAAAACCAGTATAGATGAATTACCGCAATTTATAAATGTACTCAAAGGAGACATGTCGGTGGTTGGACCAAGGCCTCATATGGTAAGCCACACCCATATGTATGCTGAAAAAATAGATAAGTTTATGGTTCGTCACTTTATTAAACCTGGAATTACTGGACTCGCTCAGGTAAGTGGTTTTAGAGGAGAAGTTGAAGACGATAATTTTATTACAAATCGAGTAAAATATGATATATTCTACTTAGAAAATTGGTCTATTATTATGGATTTAAGAATTGTAATTAAAACAGTTATTGATGCTCTGGCCGGAGACGAAAAAGCTTATTAAATAAAGAAAATTAGCAAGCAATTTTATAAGAATTCAAATAAATTCGGACATTAAAATTAGCGCAACCGATTACAAATAATTATTTTTATCAAATCAAATTACTTTTCAAAAATGAATATACTGATTTTAGGATCTGGAGGTCGAGAACATACATTTGCATATAAAATCTCAGAGAGTATTAGATGTAATAAATTATTTGTAGCACCAGGAAACGCTGGCACATCCGAGATTGCAACTAACATTTCTATCGCTGTTACTGATTTTAAAGCAATTAAAGAGTCTGTTATTAAGCACCAAATTACTATGGTTATAGTAGGTCCTGAAGACCCATTAGTAAAGGGAATCGTTGATTTTTTCCGTTCAGATTCAGAATTAAAAGACGTATTGCTTATTGGACCTTCAATGGCAGGTGCTCTTCTTGAAGGGAGTAAAGAACGGGCTAAAGAATTTATGATTAATCACCAAATTCCAACCGCAGCTTATCAAAGTTTTACCAAAAAATCGGTATCAGAGGGTAAATTATTTTTAGAAACATTAAGCCCCCCCTACGTTCTAAAGGCGGATGGTTTAGCAGCTGGAAAAGGTGTTTTAATTATCAATAATATTTTGGAGGCTCAACAGGAACTAGAAAACATGCTTACCCATGCTAAATTTGGTGCCGCTAGTTCTACTGTTGTAATTGAAGAATTTTTAGCCGGTATTGAGTTAAGCGTTTTTGTGCTTACCGATGGTAAAAATTACAAAATATTACCAACAGCTAAAGATTACAAACGTATTGGCGAGGGAGATATGGGTTTAAATACGGGAGGTATGGGAGCCATATCACCAATTCCTTTTGTTGATGAAAAATTTATGAAAAAAATAGAAGATCGTATTGTTATTCCAACGGTAAAAGGTCTTCAGGCAGAAAAAATCGACTACAAAGGTTTTATTTTTATAGGACTTATTAAGGTAAATAATGACCCCTACGTAATTGAATATAATGTAAGAATGGGTGATCCCGAGACCGAAGTAGTTCTTCCTAGAATTAAAACAGACTTAATAACATTATTAGAAGCTACAGCAAATCAAAATTTAGATAAAATTAAGTTAGAAATTGATGCCAAAACTGCTGCAACTGTTATGCTCGTATCAGGAGGTTATCCAGAGGCTTATGAAAAGGGAAAAGTGATTTCTGGACTTGATACGATTTCTGATTCAATTGTTTTTCATGCAGGAACATTAAATAACGAAGATCGTATTTTAACAAACGGCGGAAGAGTATTAGCAATAACTTCTATGGGAACAAACTATAAGGAAGCTTTAGAAAAGTCTTATAACAATATAGAAAAATTACATTTCGATGAGATGAATTTTAGGACCGATATAGGGTTTGATTTAACCTAAATATTTATGAGCAGTAATACTTTTATCATCACTACCTTCTGTAGTATCGTATTTTTTAAGTTGCCCAATCCAATAAACGATTGCTAAAGAACAAATTATTACAAAAATCCAAGATATAGAGTTAGCCATCCACCAATTCGCGGCCTCTAACTCTCGTAATGCATTGAATGGGGCAAACGCAACTCCCTCAAAAAAACTTTGTATTCCTTCAAAAAAACCTGTCCAAGTCATATCTTTATCATTTATGATTGCAAAAATATAAATTAAGTATCATGCTCACAAACTTTTTCAGCAATTCTAAACCTTTTCATTTCATATTAATCAGTTTGCTATTATTTGTAGGATATACCTTTCATAATTTTCAAATTTCGAGTTTTGAGAATGACTTTATTTGGCTAATTCAGCTAACATTTAAATTTGGACTTTACATCATCTTAATGCTAATCTTTGGATTTATTATAAAAAAAAATAATCTCACACAAATAAACTCTTACGCATTATTTATTTTTGTCTGCCTTTTACTGTTAACACCAAATGTTTTTCAAAATAGCAAACCTATTTTATCAACGGTATTTATTTTATTAGCATTACGAAGAATTTTAAGTTTCAATTCAAAAAAAAATATTCAAAAAAAAATATTGGACGCTTCTTTATGGATTGGCATTGCAACACTTTTTTATTTTTGGAGTATATTGTTTTTACTCGTTTTATATGCAGCTTTAATACAGCTCGCCTCCAAGAATTTTAAACTCTTTTTGATTCCAATAATAGGGATGTTTGTTGTTTTTATTATTTGTACTATTTATTTCTTATATCTAGATAATAACATGTATTGGTTTACAGATTACGAAAACTTTATAAGCTTTGACTTTTCCTCATACAAACTTTTAAAAAACTTTTTTTCACTTTTCGTCATATTGTCAATGATTGTAATAAGTCTTGTCTTTAAATTTTTAAATTTCACAAAGACTCCCCTGAGAAAAAAATCGAAATATTGGATTATAATTTTTACATTGATTACTGGGATTATTATAGTGATACTAACAGCTCAAAAAAATGGTATTGAATTAATTTTTACAATCGTACCTATTTCAATTTTATTTTCTAATTTTATTGAAGCTCTTCAAAGGAAATGGGTGTCAGAAGTGATGTTATGGTTTATATTAATAGCTCCAATTTTCAGTTATTTTTTTTAAATCTAAAGCCTTTATAACCTGCTCCACTGTATTAATTACAATGAACATTAAATACCCTTTATAAAATAGTATTACAAAATATGATACCTTTGCAAAAAAATATGTAAAAGATTTTTGCGCTATAAAAGTATAGATATTGAAATGGTATTTAATGCTAACAATTATAAAGCAATACTAACAATTAAATAGTCTCTCATTTTAACAAAACCAAAAGGTATGTTTTCAGAAAAAGCAAATATTATTTTTAAAGAAGTTATAGCGAAATATCACATCATTGATAGAGTGGATCAAGACTTTAGCAACCCTTACGATTCGCAATCGCAAAATTTAGAACACCTCCTTTACAGAAAATGTTGGATTGACACGGTTCAATGGCATTATGAAGACATTATTCGAGATCCCAATATCGATCCTAAAAGCGCTTTAACTTTAAAAAGACAGATTGATGCTTCCAACCAGGATCGTACGGACATGGTCGAGTATATCGACAGCTATTTCTTGGAAAAATATAAAATGACTTCTGTTAAACAGAACGCAACCATTAACACAGAAAGTCCTGCTTGGGGTGTGGATAGGCTTTCAATATTAGCTTTAAAAGTTTTTCATATGAATGAAGAAGCGACAAGAGGCAATGCATCTGAAGATCATAGAAACTCCTGTCAAGCAAAGCTAAATATCTTGTTGGAGCAAAGATTAGATTTGAGTACTGCAATTGATCAGTTATTAAATGATATCGAAGCTGGAGTTAAGTATATGAAAGTTTATAAACAGATGAAAATGTATAATGACGATGAATTAAACCCAGTACTTAGAGAAGGAAAATAATTTTTAGTTAAAGAAATCCATATTAATTGAAAAGACCCAAAAACATATTGGTTATAAGATTATCAGCAATGGGAGATGTGGCTATGATAGTCCCTGTTCTTAAAGTCTTTAACAAAACTTATCCAGAGATCCATTTAACAGTTCTATCTAGAAGCTTTTTTAAACCTCTCTTTGAAGATCTTAAAAACATCACGTTCCTAGAGGCTGATTTAGAGAATAAACACAAAGGAATTAAAGGCTTATTAAGACTCTATAAAAAAATAAAATCTTCGAACATCGATGCAGTTGCAGATTTACATAATGTTATAAGATCTAAAATACTTTCCAATTTATTAAAGTTTCACGGAAAAAAAACGTCAACTCTTGACAAAGGAAGAAAAGAAAAAAAATCCTTAACCAGGAAGAACAATAAAACATTAAGACAATTAAAATCAACTCATCAACGATATGCCGATGTTTTTGAATCTTTTGGCTGCCCTATTAATTTGTCTTCTTTTGAGTCATTCTCAAAAACAAAGATAGACAATGAGAAAATAAATATTATATTTTCTAAAACAAAAAAAATAGTCGGAATCGCTCCATTTGCAGCTTACAAGAGTAAAATGTATCCTTTAAAATTGATGGAAGAAGTGATTGTACATTTAATAAAGAATAAAGAATTACAAATTATTTTGATTGGTGGAGGTCAAAACGAGATCGAAAAGTTAAATCTAATAACAAAAAAATATCCTGATGTAATTAATATGGCAGGGAAGTATAAATTTAAAGAGGAATTAGCATTGATTTCTAATTTAGATCTTATGGTGTCGATGGATAGCAGTAATGGTCACTTAGCAGCTATTTATGGAGTACCTATTGTTACTCTTTGGGGTGTTACTCATCCTTTTTTAGGTTTTGCTCCATTCGGGCAACAATATAAAAATAGTTTAATGGTGGATATTGAAAAATTTCCATTGATCCCAACATCAGTTTATGGGAATAAGTATCCTGAAAATTACGAAGATGCAATAAAAACAATTGCACCTATCGATGTAGTTAATAAAGTTTTGACTTTAGTGAAAAGTTAATTTGTAGTTAAACATCATCGTAATCAATGTTTAAAATTTCCGAAACTGGATGTGCTTGACAAGTTAGAATTAGCCCTTCTGAAACCTCATTTTCTGTTAAAATTTGATTTTGCACCATTGTCGCTTTACCCTCAGTAACTCTAGCAATACATGATGAGCAGACTCCTCCTTGACAAGAATAAGGAGCGTCAATATTATTTTTTAAAGCAGCCTCTAAAATATTTTCATTTTTGGCCATTTTTATTGTCAGAATTTCCTCATCCACAACAATAGTAACCGAGATGTTTTTATTTTTTGCCTTTTCACTCATATGAATATAATTTTGGTAAAAATACAAAGGAATTTATAATTTTTAAACTACGTCGTTGTTTTAAAATTTAATTTTAAGTACAAAATACAAAGCACTATAAAGGAATTTTATATTAATATTCATTTATATTACAAAAGAAATGTATTTTTACACTCAATAGTAATGTATATATACTAAAAGCAAAGCTTTTAAGTTTCAGTATTATAAACAAAACAACTTATATTTTGAAAGGAATAATAAAAACTATATTTTTTTTAATGGCTATTCTGTTTTTAGCCGCATGTTCGCGTAAAAAAAACACGTTTCTAAGTAGGAGTAAACACTCGATAACCACAGAATATAACATTTTATATAACGGAAATATAGCTTTTGAAGAAGGTAAACTCCAATTAGCCTCATCGTACAGAGATAATTTTTGGGAAATTCTTCCAGTAGAGCGTTTAGAGCTGGAAGAAAGTAGTTTACTTTCAGGAGAAAGTAAAAATGAAAATTTTAATAAAGCTGAAGAAAAAGCGGCAAAAGGAGTTCAAAAACATGCCATTTTTTTAGAAGGAAAAGAATACAATCCACAAATCGATGAAGCATACATTCTTTTGGGTAAAGCCAGATATTACGACGGTCGCTTTGTTCAAGCACTTGACGCTTTTAACTTTATTTTAAAGACCTATCCTACTTGTAATAGTATTAATCAAGCAAAGGTTTGGAAAGCAAAAACAAACATTAGATTAAATAATGAGGAAGTCGCTATTGAGAACCTAAAAAAAATGTTCGAAAAGAACCAAATAGACACAGATGAATTGGCTGATGCAGCTGGAATTTTATCTCAAGCCTACATAAATTTAGATTCTTTAGACGTTGCATTGCCATACATTAAGTTTGCTGCTGAAAACACAAAAAATAACGAACTCAAAGGTCGCTATACCTATATTACTGCTCAACTTTACGATAAACTTGAAAAAATCGATAGCGCCAACTTAGAGTTTGATAAAGTTATTGCTTTAAACAGAAAATCTCCTAGGGTTTATATGATTAATGCGCACATAGAAAAAGCAAAAAATTTCGATTTCACAAAAGAAGATCGTTTTGCGTTATTAGAATTATTATTTGATTTGGAAAAAAATCGAGAAAACAGGCCATTTCTAGATAAAATTTACAATCAAATTGGAGAATACTATAAAAAAAATGATAGTATTGACTTAGCTATTGATTTCTACAACAAATCCATTAAATCTTACCGTGAGGATAGGGTTATGCAATCTGTTAATTATCAAACGTTAGCAGAAATATATTTTGATGACAGATCTTATAAATCTGCTGGCGCTTATTACGACAGTACACTAACAAATTTGGAAGAAGGCTCTAGGCAATACAGACGAATAAAAAAGAAAAGAGAAAATCTAGACGATGTTATTAAATATGAAGATATTGCCTACAATAGCGATAGTATACTTCATCTAGTAAATATGACAGAAGCGCAACAACTAGAATATTTTACACTATTTACCACCGAATTAAAGAGAATCGTTTTAGAGGATTCATTAGCAAATATTCAAAATGAGGAAAGTATAGAAAATAATCTTTTTTTTAATTCTAACTCCGAAAATTCCGGTTCAAAAAAAGGACCTAGCGCTGGGGCAGGAAGCTTTTATTTTTATAATTCTACAACGGTATCATTCGGAAAAGAAGAGTTTAGAAAAAGATGGGGAAATAGAAAACTAGAAGATAATTGGAGGCTGTCTGATAAAATTTCAAAATTGGAAAGTGTTGAGGAAAACTATATTGCCCCTGTTTCGGAAAATGATCGCTTTAAGCCGGAAACTTATATTTCATTGATTCCCAATGATAAAAAAATAATTGACAGTATAATTAAAGACAGAAACTTTGCATATTATCAGTTAGGACTTATTTATAAAGAAAAATTTAAAGAATATGATTTGGCAAAGGACCGCTTAGAGACTCTGGTTTCATTCGGTCCAGAAAAAAGATTACTATTACCAGCTCTTTATAATCTTTATAAAATTAATGAGTTAGAAGGGAATAGCCTTTTAGCTTTTCAATACAAAAGTGAAATTACTTCAACGTATCCGAACTCTAGATATGCTGAAATTTTATTAAATCCAAATGCTATTTTAGCTTCAGATGAGTCCAGTCCTGAATATAAATACAATCAACTTTATAAAGATTTTGAAAACTCAAAATATCAAGATGTTATAGATAATTGTAATACCTATATAGCAATGTATTTTGGAAATCCGATAATTTCAAAATTCGAATTATTAAAAGCAAACTCTATAGGTCGTCAGCAGGGTTTTGAACCTTACAAAAAAGCCTTAAATTTTGTTGCCCTAACTTATCCTAATGACGAACAAGGCAAAGAAGCTTTGATTCTTTACAAAACACTCATACCTAAAATATCAACAACAACATTTATTGCAGATAAAGAAAGTGAACGATGGAAAATAGCGTATAAATTTAATACAGAGGATCGTCTTCTTGCGGAAGAGCTGCACGAAAAATTAAAGGAAGTTATGACGACTTCTCAAAATGAAGAAATGTCAACATCTATTGATTATTATAATCCTGAGACATTATTTGTTATGATACATGGATTAAAATCGAAACAAGGTGCAAAGGGGTTTGCAGAATCTTTAAAAGAAAGAAAAAAAGATAAAATAACAACTTCTTTTTTTGAGATTTCATCGGAAAACTATGCTATTATACAAATTCATAAAAACTTTGAAAAGTATTTAAACACCGATTTAACTAAGGCAACAAAGCAAGATAAATCAAGAAAAACATCTAAAGAAAACACTAAAGCTCCCAAAAAATCCAATAAAACTTCCAAATTAAATAGTACGAAAGATTCTAAATAATAATCAGTTATGTTTTCAGAAAAAAAAACAAAGGAATACGACAATCCAGGATCAGGTCAAAATCGCATCAATGATGGAACCGTACTAAAAGGGAACGTCACCTCTAATGGTTATTTTAGAATAGATGGTGTAATTGAAGGGAACATAAAAACCCCTTCAAAGGTTGTTGTTGGAAAAACAGGTAAAATTGTAGGAACTCTAACTTGCAATAATGCGGATATAGAAGGTTACGTTAAAGGGACTCTTGACGTCGAAGGTACTTTAACCCTTAGGAGTACTTCAAAAATTGAAGGCGAGGTAGTAACAGGGAAATTAGCGGTCGAACAAGGTGCATTTTTCAATGCCACCTGTTTAATGAAAGTGCCTAATAAGTCAAATTATATTAGAAAAGAATCTAATAATCCAGACGATCAAAGCCAACAAAAAAATTTAAAACTCACCCCATAAATTTCTTATTTATTTAATGCCTAATAATAAAAATAAAAATAACAAGCGTTGGGCTATTTTATCAGGTATTGCTATTCAGATGGGGGTAACTATATACCTGTTTACTAAGTTAGGCGCATGGCTAGATTTAAATTATAATCTTTCAGGGAAAAAATATACCATCTTACTAACTTTAGCTGGAGTAGCTATTTCTCTTTTTCTAGTACTAAGACAAACCAACCAACTTAATAAATAATGAAATCTAAAAATATTCAATTTTTAATATTTCTGGGCTTACTTTTAATTATCTTTTTTGGCGCTCACATTTTAGCGCTATATTGTTTAAATAAAGATGTTTTTGGAAATCAAATAATTTTATCTTACTTGGTTAATTTCAGCTTAGCTGTTTTTGTTTTTTTAGTAGTAATAAAAACGCTATCCAATAATTCAGCACAAGCAGGTTTTGTTTTTATGGGAGGAAGTGCCTTGAAGTTTTTGGTGTTTTTTTTAGTGTTTTATCCCAGTTACAAGGAGGATGGAAATATAGAAAATTTAGAATTTCTTGCTTTTTTTATACCCTACGCAACCTGTTTAATTGCTGAGGTTATCTATCTTTCCAAACAGCTTAATAATCAGTCAACTTAACAAAATTAGGTTCAATTAAAAAAGAGCATAAATAGTTTTTTCTTTCCAGAAAGAACAGTATTTTTGCACCGATTTTTAAAGCCAACATAATTTGTTTACTATGCAGCGTAGTTTTTTAGTAAAATTTTTTACAATTCTTCTTTTAGGATTTTTCACAAATGCACAAGCACAAAATGATGAGCATGAGGGGTCTCCAGAGGAAGTTAGCCTGAAAACAAAAATCAAAGAAAGTATTGACCATCATTTATTAGATTCCTACGACTTTATTTTTTTTAGTGACACTGAAAAAAATAAACATTATGGTTTTCCTTTGCCAGTAATTCTTTGGGATGACGGTTTTCATCTGTTTTCTTCTTCAAAGTTTCATCATGGCGAAACAGTTGCCGAAAACAACGGAAATTTCTACAAGCTATATCACAACAAAATATATAAAACTGATGTAGAAGGAACGATAACTTTAGATGATCATCACCATCCAACTCAAGTAAAACCATTAGACTTTTCGATTACCAAAAGTGTACTAATGATTATTATAACAGGAATATTAATGTTTTTAGCATTTGCTGGTATGGCGAAATCCTTTAAAAGGGGTCCAATAGTAACTGGAGCAGGTAGATTTTTAGAGCCAATAATTTTATATATTAGAGATGATATTGCTATTCCTAATATCGGCACAAAAAAATATAAAAAATACATGCCTTATTTACTGACCGTATTCTTTTTTGTATGGTTTTTAAATTTGTTTGGATTAACTCCTCTAGGTGTTAATGTTACCGGTAACATTGCTGTAACATTTGCATTGGCTTTAATTACGTTCATCATTACTCAGTTTTCGGGAAATGCAAATTATTGGAAACATATATTCTGGATGCCAGGAGTTCCGGTTCCCATGAAAATAATATTAGCTCCAATAGAATTATTAGGAGTAATCATCAAGCCTTTTGCCCTAATGATTCGTTTGTACGCAAACATTATGGCTGGACACATTGTATTAATGAGTCTGATAGGTTTGATATTTGTGTTCCATAATTGGATAGGAAGTAGCTTAACCTTTGTGTTATCCTTTGCTATCTCAATAATAGAACTATTAGTAGCCTTATTACAAGCATATATTTTCACCATGTTATCGGCCCTTTATTTTGGTTTTGCGGTAGAAGAACATGATGAAGCACATTAATAAATTTTGAATGTTTAACTTTTAATTATATATATTATGGAAATCCCAGCTATTGTAGGTGCAGGTTTAGTAGTTATTGGTGCCGGTATCGGTATTGGTAGAATTGGTGGTTCAGCAATGGACGCTATTGCTCGTCAGCCAGAAGCTTACGGAAAAATTCAAACAGCAATGCTTATTGCAGCGGCGCTTATTGAAGGTATTGGATTTGCTGCCTTATTTGCAGTATAACAAAACCCAAACATCAATTGCAACGGTTGGTTGCAATTGATGTTTAATTAAATTTAAACTATATAAAATATAACTATGGAAAAGTTAATTAACGATTTCTCTTTTGGACTTTTTTTCTGGCAAATGCTACTCTTTGTATTGTTGTTGTTTTTGTTGAAAAAATTTGCATGGAAACCCATTTTAAATGCTCTAAATGATAGAGAAGAGGGAATTAAAAACGCATTAGAATCCGCTGAAAACGCGAAACTAGAAATGCAAAACCTTCAAGCGGATAACCAAAAGTTAATACAAGAAGCAAGAACAGAAAGAGAAGCAATGATAAAGGAGGCGCGTGAAATTAAAGAAAAAATGATTTCGGATGCCAAAGAGGAGGCAAAAGCGGAAGCTGATAAAATGATCTCAAATGCACAAGATGCAATTGAAAGTGAGAAAAAATCAGCGATTTCTGATATCAAGAATCAAGTCGCACACTTGTCTCTAGATATCGCTGAGAAAGTTGTTAAAGGAGAATTGTCTGATAAGGACAAACAATTAAAATTAGTAGAGGATATGTTGAATGATTCTACTTTAAATTAATAGATAATGATTGGAAGCAGAGCAGCAAAACGTTACGCAAAAGCAGTTTTACTACAGGCATCAGATACCAATACCGCACAAGTTGTGTTTGAAGACATGCAGTCGATTTCAGCGACCATTTCCAATAGTAATGAGTTAAAAGAAATGCTTGTTAGTCCTGTATTTAACGACGAAGACAAAAAAGAAGCGCTGCATAAAATATTTACAAAACAAACAGATAATACCAAATCACTAATCTCCACTTTGGTTACCAATAAACGAGCTTCTATGTTAGGTGATGTAGCTACCAGTTATATTGAATTATACAAGGAATCTCAAGGAATTAAAGTAGCTCGAGTAACAACCGCTGTAGCTCTTTCTTCAGAATTGAAAGAAAAAGTACTGGTCAAAGTAAAGGAACTAACAGGAAGTGATAAAGTAACTTTAGAAAGTACTATTGATGAATCGATAATTGGTGGATTTATTTTACGAATAGGAGATTTACAATACAATGCTAGTATTGCAAACAGTCTAGCAAAGATTAAAAGAGAATTTAGTAAAAGTGTATAAATAAATTTCAGAATTATTCTGAATAATATAGTTGAAAAATGGCAGAAGTTAAACCAGCTGAAGTATCAGCAATTTTAAAGAATCAATTATCAGGTTACGAATCTACCGCTTCATTAGATGAAGTTGGAAGTGTTTTAACTGTTGGAGATGGGATCGCTCGTGTTTACGGATTATCAAATGCACAATACGGCGAATTAGTAGAATTCGAAAACGGATTGGAAGGAATTGTACTTAACCTAGAAGAAGATAATGTAGGGGTAGTATTATTAGGACACTCTAAAAATATTGTTGAAGGTTCTACAGTAAAACGTACGCAACGTATCGCATCTATTAATGTAGGTGAAGGTATTTCTGGTCGTGTTGTAAACACGCTAGGAGAACCTATTGACGGTAAAGGAGCTATCGAGGGTACAACTTACGAAATGCCGTTAGAGCGTATTGCTCCTGGTGTTATTTTTCGGGAACCTGTAACAGAGCCATTACAAACAGGAATCAAATCTATTGATGCGATGATTCCAGTAGGTAGAGGTCAACGTGAGTTGGTGATTGGTGCTCGTCAGACTGGAAAGACAGCCGTCGCAATTGATACGATTCTGAATCAGAAAGGCGAAGGCGTTGTTTGTATCTATGTTGCTATCGGGCAGAAGCGGGCTCAAGTTGCACAGATTCAGAGCGTCTTGGAAAGCA
>JAAEPP010000106.1 GCA_024232495.1 Flavobacteriaceae bacterium | reverse complement strand
TGAATCGGGAGCATAAATTAATTCGGTAATGGTAGCGTCTAACCGTTCTTGAATTGAATAATTCCAAAAAGCTTTGTGAGCTAATAATTTTCCTTCATCATGCTCTCTATCTACCGATGGCTGATCTATTAATAAATGTTTAATTCCTCTTTCTCTAATATAAGCTGCTGCTTCTTCTAAGAGATAGGGCCAGTTGGTATTCGAATATTTTTTAGTTTTTTTGAGATCATTATTTGGGCTAGTCCTTATGACCAAAGCCTCTGGATAGTCATTTTTTAATAAATTACTTAGTAACTCTTTAGTAATTACCTGATCTTCCCCTCTTTTTTCTGGTTTAACCGTAATTAGTTTTGTTGAAAAGAAAAAAGTTTTTAGTGTTTTATTTATGGAATAAAACTGCGAGGTTATATGTCCAATACATTCTGTATGAGTTCCATGAGCATGCGGATTAAATTGAATATTATTAAAATTCACGGCAGCTCCCTCCGAAACTTTACCTATCCAATCTCCGTCTTTAACAGGACTTATTGAGGGTTTATCTAGATACCAAGCAATTGGATTTTCTTTAGAACCACTCAACGGTATTGAAATATCTATCGGTTTGGATAAATCAATTTTTTTTAGATCGTTATCAATTTTTATCTCTACTATCATCGCTTAAATGTAATCATTTTATTCGACCATAAACAAGTTGCTAGCAATTCCATCACTTAAAAACTTTCCTTTTTCTGTTATTAGCAAGGTGTCTTTGTTATGGATTTTCAAAAGTCCTTCCTCCAATGGTTTTTCAGCTTGTTTTAATAGGTATGTCGCAAAAGCTTTCCCAAATTCTAAATCAATTTTAGAAATAGAAACACCCCACATGGTTCTTAGCCCTGTCATTAAATATTCGTTGTACCGATCAATAATGGTTAAAACTTCTCTTTCAATAGGGAGCTTATTTTCTTGAATAGCATGAATGTATTTTATATTGTTATTTATATTCCAGCTTCTTTTTTTTCCATCGAATGAGTGTGCAGAGGGACCCACTCCTAAATAGTTCTTACCTTGCCAGTAGGCCATGTTATTTTGAGAATAAAATCCTTCTTTCCCAAAATTAGAAAACTCATAATTAACAAATCCGTGTTTCTTCATTTTCGCCAATAAAATTAAATAATGACGATGAGAATCTTTTTCACTAACTGGTTTAACTTTACCTACATCTATCTGTTTTTTTAATGCTGTTTTAGGCTCTACGGTTAATGCATAACTTGATAGGTGCGGAACACCAAATGAAATAGCTTTTTCTAAATTTTCAACCCACCGTTGATCGCTTAAACCAGGAATTCCATAAATTAAGTCAATACTTATATTTTCAAAATATTGTGTGGCTAGTTCAAGACAAGTAGCGGCTTCTTTATGGTTATGAGCCCTATTCATTAATATTAAATCTGTATTGAAAAAAGATTGTATTCCTATACTTAAACGATTGATTTTTGATCGAGATAGTTGAATGATTTTTTCTTCAGAAAGATCATCTGGATTTGCTTCTAGTGTAATTTCAATGTTATCTTCTACTTTAAAATTATGATAAACCTCATTAATAATTAAATTAATTTCTTCGGTTTTTAATATCGATGGAGTACCTCCACCAAAGTAAATAGTTTTAATGTCACCTGAAATTTCATTTTTACGAAGTTGAATTTCTTTACAAATGGAGGATATTAATTCGTTTTTTCTTTTAAGACTGGTTGAAAAATGAAAATCGCAATAATAACATGCTTGTTTACAAAAAGGAATATGAATATAAATTCCAGCCATTTATAGTCTATTTTTTTATACGTCCTTCGTTTTGTTTCACAAAAGCTGACCAACCTGTATAATTTTTACCAATTTGCACTCTTCCTGAATTATAAAAATGACAAACTGCAGCCGCTAATCCATCAGTACTGTCTAAATTTTTTGGAAGTTCTTTTAAATTTAGAAGGCTCTGTAGCATTTTTGCCACTTGTTCTTTACTAGCATTTCCATTGCCTGTGATGGCCATTTTTATTTTTTTAGGTGAATATTCGGTAATTGGTATCTCTCTAGAAAGTCCTGCTGCCATGGCAACGCCTTGTGCTCTTCCTAATTTTAACATCGATTGAACATTTTTACCAAAAAAAGGAGCTTCAATTGCGAT
>JAAEPP010000105.1 GCA_024232495.1 Flavobacteriaceae bacterium | reverse complement strand
TTGAGCCTGTAATGCATATTGTAGATATTGCAGAAAAAGCTATGATTGAAGCGAATATCAAACCCTTAGTAAAACCTATAAGAGGGGGTACCGATGGGTCTCAATTAAGCTACATGGGATTGCCTTGTCCAAACATATTTGCAGGAGGCCACAACTTTCACGGAAGGTATGAATATGTTCCCGTAGAAAGCATGCAAAAAGCCATCGAAGTGATTGTTAATATAGCACAATTGGTTGCTAGACAATAATTATAATAGCAATAAAAAAACCTTCAGTGATTACTGAAGGTTTTTTATTTCTATAGTGAAAAGTTATTTCTTCTTTTCTGATGAATTTAGTTTTTTACTCATATCCATTGAAATAGCAGAAGTTTCAAATTTCATTTTTCCAGCACTGGTTTCTAGAAGACAGGTTCCATCTTCGTTAAGATCCAATACTTTAGCATGCATTCCGCTTTTTGTAATAACTTTCATTCCCTTTTTAAGTTCACTTACAAAATTTTTCTCTTGCTTTTGTTTTTTTACTTGTGGCCTTATCATAAATAGGTATATAACCATAAATAACAATATGAGGGGAAAAAAACTTTGTAATTGTTCCATAGTAGGTTCTTAGTTAATTCTATTATTTTGTGGTAGGCCCACTATTTCCTTTTGGATTTACAAAAGCTTTTATTTTAATAGTTTCTTTTCCAGTTTCAGTGTTAGCAGTAATGGTTACCGTTTTACTTACTTGGTTTTTACCACTTCCATTAAATTTAACTAACATTTCTGCGGTAGCACCTGGTTCAACTGGAGTTTTTGGATACGTAGGAACGGTACACCCACAACTACTTTTTGCATTAACAATCACTAAAGGTGCTTCTCCTGTATTTGTAAATTCAAATACGTGTTCTACATTTGTTCCTTGGTCAATTGTTCCAAAATCGAATTCTGTTTCAGCAAATTCCATTTTTGGAAATTTTCCTGAATTTGCATCACGTGTTTCCGCTTTTTCTACTTTTTCTTTACTTACTTTAGCTGCAGCATCATCTTTACATGAAGTAAAAGTAAATGCTGTAATTACAGCTATCATCAAGATTAAATTTTTCATTTTATTTTTGTTTAAATTTTAGCGTTGCTAAAATACTTATTATTTTTATTTTATTTAAGTCCTCGCCCTATTTTATTTAATTTTCCTGCTTCTTTTAAGTCCTTTACTATTTTATCTAATATTCCATTAATAAATATAGAACTCTTAGGTGTTGAATACTCTTTAGATACCTCTAAATATTCATTTATGGTAGCTTTTACCGGAATAGACTCAAAATGTAGAAATTCTGAAATACCCATTTTCAGTATGATCATATCTAAATCTGCAATCCTTTCTTTATCCCAATTAGGTGTTTTACCATCTATCTCTTTTGATAGTTCATCGTCATTAAGAATCACTTTTTGAAATAGTTGGATCGCATAATCTCGATCCTCATTATTTTTATATACTTGAGGGATTAAAATACTATGAATATTTTTATCAGATATTTTTTGAAGCATTTTTAAGATAAGCGTGTTAACTAAGGGAAAATCGTCTAACCAGGTAAGTCGCTTATCTTCTAGATACTCATATAGTTTATCGTTAGGAGCAATAATTTCTTTGAAAATCTTAATAACTAAGTCTTTATCCTCCAAAAAACTGGTATCATTTTTTGATATGGAATTGATGTACCAATCTTTTTCTTTTAGTTCATTGAAGATGATCGAAACATATTCAGAATCATTTTTCCAAAAATTAAGGTTTCTTTTTTCTATTAATTCCTCAAATTTTTCATTTGAGCTTATGAGTGCTATAACTTTATTATCTATAAAAGTTTTACTTGGATTTTTTTCTAGTTCGGTAGCTAAGTGTTTTTTTTGAGATACTACCAAAAAGTTTTCAGCTTGATCACGCAGTGAAACAAGCATTTGAAGCATCAGCAAATACAGATCCTGCATTTGTTCCATGTTGTATAACAAAAAATTTTCTTGTTTTTCTAAATCTTTATGTTCACTTTGATTGTAAGCATAAATAGATTGTAAAACCTTTACTCTGATGTGTCTACGTGTAAGCATATTTTATAAGAACGTTGTAAAAAATAGCAATGCTATTTTCTGTATTAGTTTAGTTGCTCTGCGTTATTTTTAAGTTTTCTAGCGTCTATTCTGGATTTGGCAACGTCAAAAGCAGCTTGGTGAGTCGTTATTCCATTTGCGTCTGCATTGTCTAAAATCTCTAAAGTAGTATTGTATAAATTTTCTGTTTTGCGAATAATTTCTGATTTACCATAGTTTTCTAATTCTGCATAAACATTTATGATACCGCCCGCATTTATTAAAAAATCAGGAGCATATGTAATTCCTTTTTCTTTCAACAAGAGACCATGTTTATTTTCATCTGCTAATTGATTGTTAGCAGCTCCAGCAATTACTTTTGTTCGTAATTGTGGTAATGTTTGATCATTAATTGTTGCGCCTAGAGCACAAGGAGCATAGATATCCATTTCTTCCGCATAAATATTAGTTCCCTCGTAAATACTAACATTGTATTTATCTCTCACTTCCTCTAATCTTTCTTTGTTGATATCAGTTATAAAAACTTTAGCTCCCTCGTTAGACAGACTTTCAACAAGTGCCTCACCAACATTACCAATTCCTTGAACATAAACGATTTTATCTTCAAGAATATTTGTTCCAAAAGCATGATATGCCGCAGCTTTCATTCCCATAAACACACCATAGGCAGTAATAGGCGAAGGATTACCTGCGCCTCCTTTGTCTTCTGAAATACCTGTTACATATGGAGTTACTGTTCTTACCAAATCCATATCTGAAGTTGCCATTCCTACATCTTCAGCAGTAATATATTTACCACCGAGAGAATGAACGAACTCACCAAATCTAAGCATTAATTCTGGTGTTTTTTGTGTTTTTGCATTCCCTATAATAACGGCCTTACCACCACCTAAATTAAGTCCAGTAACAGCAGATTTATAAGTCATTCCACGAGACAGTCTTAAAACATCATTTAGTGCTTCCCATTCGTTGTTATATTGCCACATACGAGTTCCTCCCAACGCAGGCCCCATAACTGTGTTATGAATACTAATTATTGCTTTTAATCCTGTATCTTTGTCATTGCAAAAAACAACTTGTTCGTGATTATCAAATGATAATTGTCCAAAAACAGGGTTTAATTTTTTAAGTTCGCTTTTGCTAACTACTTCAGTCTCCATATATTGAATTTTTATATCCTTAAAAAGGCGGTGCAAAAGTAGTTGTTTACTAATGATCTCGCAAAAATATTAGAGTATAATTATGATATTGTTAATAAAAATTACAATGATTTAAATGAAAGAGTTACAGTACCTTAACCTCTATTTTAAAAAATACAGTGGAAGATTAACCCTAGGTCTAATAATTACAATTATTGCTACCATATTTAAAATAATTGTGCCAAAAATCATTGGAGATATTGTTGATGTAGTTAAAAATTATCTTGATAACACTATAACTGACATTGAGATAGTCAAACAAGAATTAATCACTAATATCACAATGATCTTAGGAGCTGCAATACTGGCGGGGTTTTTTACTTTTTTGATGAGACAAACCTTTATTGTTGTTTCTAGATATATTGAATTTGATTTAAAAAATGAAATTTTCAAACAATATCAACGGCTTTCTCTAGGATTTTATAAAAAAAACAGAACCGGTGATTTAATGAATCGAATCAGTGAGGATGTCTCTAAAGTTAGAATGTATGCCGGCCCTGCTTTAATGTATAGCGTTACTAATTTAACGCTACTAATTGTTACTATTAGTTATATGTTTTATAAAGCACCAAGTCTTGCTGTCTATGCTATTGCACCATTACCACTGTTATCATTTGCGATTTACAAATTAAGTGCAGCCATTCACAAAAGAAGCACTATTGTTCAACAATATTTATCAAAATTAACCTCTTTCACTCAAGAAAGTTTTAGTGGTATATCGGTTATAAAAGCCTACGGAATCGAGCCCAGAATTATACACGATTTTAATTATCTATCCGAGGGTAGCAAAAATAAAAATATAGATCTTGTTAAAGTACAAGCACTTTTTTTTCCTTTAATGATTCTGTTAATAGGTTTGAGTAATATTTTAGTAATATACATCGGGGGAAATCAATTTATAAGTGGACAGATTAAAGAATTAGGAACCATTGTTGAATTTTTAATATACGTGAATATGTTAACATGGCCAGTAGCAGTTGTTGGCTGGGTAACATCAATGGTTCAGCAAGCTGAAGCATCTCAAAAAAGAATTAACGAATTTTTAAAAGAACAGCCAGATATATTAAATTATGAATTTTCAAACTCTCCAATTGTAGGTAAATTAGAGTTTAAAAATCTATCTTTCACTTACTCAGATACTAATATTAATGCTTTAAGAAATATTAGTTTTACCGTCAATCAAGGAGAAACTGTTGCTATACTTGGTAATACTGGATCTGGTAAGTCAACGATACTGGAACTCATCGGCAGACTTTACGATGTGGAGAGTGGGCAATTAATCATTAATAACAAAAACATCAAAGATCTAAATCTATTTGACTTAAGAAACAGTATCGGTTATGTGCCACAAGATGCATTTCTTTTTAGTGATTCAATTATTAATAACATTAAATTTGGAAAAGAAAATGCTACCGAAGATGAGGTATTTAAGGCAGCAAAAGCTGCAGCTGTTCACAAAAATATAATTGAGTTCAAGAAAGGCTACCAAACTATATTAGGTGAACGTGGCATTACCTTAAGTGGAGGGCAAAAACAACGTGTTTCTATCGCCAGAGCACTTATAAAAAGTCCTCAAATATTGTTATTAGATGACTGTCTTTCTGCTGTAGACACCGAGACTGAAGAAAAAATAATCAATAATTTAGAATCCATTACTAATGATAAGACTACCATCATAGTAAGTCATCGAGTTTCTTCTGCTAAAAAAGCAGATAAAATAATAGTTTTAGATGAAGGTGAAATTATACAGCAAGGAACTCATAATGAGCTAATAAAACAAGTTGGATATTATAAGGATTTATATGCTAAACAATTATTAGAAAAAGAAAACTAACATTAATGTTGTCATACTTATATTTTTTTAAGATTTTTGACATAATGTTAAACCTAAAAAAAATAGTATGAGTGATAATTATATGATGGAGAGAGAAGAAATTCACTCTAAAGTTATGCGAGCTGGTAGAAGAACATATTTTTTCGATGTAAGAGCTACTAAAGCAGGTGACTATTATCTGACAATAACTGAAAGTAAAAAGTTTACTAATGATGATGGATCATTTCATTATAAAAAACACAAGATTTATTTATACAAAGAAGATTTCACCGAATTTAAAGATAGCTTAGATGAAATGATTTCTTTCATCATCGATGAAAAAGGTGAAGAAGTAATTAGCGAGCGTCACCAAAGCGATTATAAAAAAGAAAATACTGAAGATACTGATTCAGAAAATAACGACTCAACTTCTAGTTTTACAGATGTTGACTTTGAGGATATATAATCCTCTATTTATAAATTTTAACAAACATCCTCTTATATAAATTTTAAAAGGATGTTTTTTTTTATACTTTAGGCAAAACTTAAACAATAAAATGAAAAAAATTTGCCTCTCATTAGTTGCTTTAATTTGTTTTAATGCATCAAGTCAAGATTATCATGTAAGTCTTGATTATTTTCTTCCAAACAATATATCGTATAATTCTGAAATTCCAACACCAGCAAGTATAATTGGTCATGAGCTAGGTGATTGGCACATAACTCACGATAAATTATTGCAATACATGTACCGATTAGCAGAAAGTAGTGACCGTATAAGTATTGAAAATAGAGGAGAGACTTTTGAGGGCAGACCATTAATACTTCTTTATATTACCGCTCCTAAAAATCAAAAAAATCTTCAAGAAATTAGAAAAAAACATATTTCACTTACTGAAAAAGGAGCTGATAGTATTGAAGTAAGTAATTTACCAATTGTTGTTTACCAGGGGTTTTCTATACACGGAAACGAACCAAGTGGTTCCAATGCAGCTTTGGCTGTTGCCTATTATTTAGCTGCTGCTCAAGGTCCTGAAATAGAACTATTACTGGATAAATCTGTTATTTTATTTGATCCATCCTACAATCCTGACGGATTGCAACGTTTTGCCTATTGGGCTAATATGCACAAAGGAAAAAACATTAATCCTGACCCTAATGATAGAGAGTATAACGAAATATGGCCAGGGGGAAGAACAAATCATTATTGGTTTGATATGAATAGAGATTGGTTACCTGTCCAATTACCAGAAAGTCAAGTGAGAATAAAAACATTTCATGACTGGTATCCTAACATACTTACAGATCATCATGAAATGGGAACTAACTCAACTTTTTTCTTTCAACCTGGTATACCATCCAGAACAAACCCGTTAACACCAAACAAAAATCAAGAATTAACTGGTAAAATTGGAAAATATCATGCCAAAGACCTTAATAAAATTGGAAGTCTGTATTACAGTAAAGAGAGTTTTGATGATTTTTATTATGGAAAAGGTTCTACATTTCCTGATATCAATGGAGGTATTGGAATTTTATTTGAACAGGCATCCTCCAGAGGACATGCTCAAGAGAGTGAAAATGGAGTTTTAACTTTTCCTTTTACAATCCGTAATCAATTTACTGCCGCTTTATCTACACTGGAGGCAGCAATAGAAATGCGAGAGGAAATCTTAAATTACCAAAAAACATTTTATATAAACGCACGAAAAGAATCTTCCAACGCTGGAGTTATCGTTTTTGGAGACGAAAAAGATGCTACCAAAACACACAAATTTATAGAAGTATTAAAACATCATAGAATTGAAGTTCATTACCTTGAAGAAGATTTTTCAAAAAATGGAAAAGAATTTAAGAAAGAAAATAGTTATGTCATCCCAAAAAATCAAAAACAGCACCGATTAATTAATGCTATATTTCAAAAACGCACTAATTTTCAGGATAGCTTATTTTACGATGTTAGTGCATGGACACTTCCTTTAGCATTCAATTTGAATTACGAAGAAAACGAATCTGTAAATAAATTAGGTGATCGAATATCAGAAAACAAAAGAAATACCGCTTCACTCCCAATATTATCTAACTATGCCTATTTGATGGAATGGAATGATTATAACAGCCCTAAAGTTTTAAATCAATTACTTGAAAAAGGTTTACGAGCGAAAGTAGGTTTAAAACCCTTCACTTTAGAAGGCGTAAAATATGATTACGGTACAATTTTAATACCTGTTCAGAATCAAAAACTTAACACAAAAGAATTATTTAAATTTATATATAAATTAGTAGAAGAAAACAACGTAAGAATAAACTCAGTTTCTACAGGACTTTCTGAGGGAATTGATTTAGGTAGCCGAAACTTTAAGTTGGTAGAGCCTCAAAAAGTTGCTCTTCTAGTTGGCCAAGGAATTGCTCCTTATGATGCAGGAGAAATCTGGCATTTATTTGACCAACGATACAACATGCTTATCACAAAACTTGACACCCGTGATTTTAGAAAAAAAGATTTGAGTAAATACACCGATATCATAGTACCAAATAGTTGGGGTACTTCACTTACAAAATCTGATGCCCTAAAAATAAAAAATTGGATAAAGCAAGGAGGCACACTCATAGGTTATAAAAATATTGGAAAATGGTTTGATAAACATGAAATTTTAAAGATTGACTTTAAAACCAAAAAGGATACTGCACGGAGTATTTCATTTGATCAAAAACGTGACTTTTTTGGAGCTCAAGTAATAGGCGGTGCCATATTTGAAACTAAAATTGATCGATCGCATCCAATAGTGTTTGGTTATAAAAATGAAAAACTTCCTGTTTTCAGAAATTCAACTCTATTCATGAAACCAGATATTAATAGTTATAACAATCCAATAAAATATACGAATAACCCTTTATTAAGTGGTTATATTTCTGATAAAAATTTATTAAAATTAAAAAATACGAGTATGTGTAAGATTGGAACTTTAGAAAAAGGTAAAGTCATCTATTTTACAGATAATACCAATTTTAGAGCCTTTTGGTATGGCACGAATAAATTACTGATGAACGCTATATTTTTTGGGAATGAAATGTAAGTTTAATTAATAGCCATAATTACAGTGTAAAATTGAGATTAAAACATTGTACCCTTAAGATTATTTTTTTCAAAGTTAAATTCAGAGATAATTTCTTTTACAATTTTTGAAGCTGGTTGAATTTTATTAATTAAGCCTGTAATTTGTCCTATTTCCAACTCACCATCCTCTAAATCTCCCTCAAACATTCCTCTTTTTGCTCTAGCTCTTCCTAATAAATCAATTAAATCTTGCTTTGAAGGATTGCTTTTATAAAGTTCAAGCACATCATTTGAAAACTTATTTTTGAGTAATCTTACTGGGGCTAGCTCCTTTAAAGTCAATAGTGTGTCTCCATCTTCAGCCTCTATTACTTTGTTTTTAAAATTGATATGCGCACTTGATTCTTCACTAGCAACAAATCTACTTCCTATTTGAACTCCATCAGCACCCAAGACCATTGCAGCTAACATTCCCTTTCCAGTTGCAATACCACCCGCAGCAATTAAAGGAATTTGTATTTTTTCTTTCACCATTGGAATTAAGGTAAATGTGGTCGTTTCTTCTCTTCCATTGTGACCACCAGCTTCAAAACCTTCAGCTACAACTGCGTCAACTCCAGCTTCTTGGGCTTTTTCTGCAAATTTCACACTGCTTATTACATGAGCTACCTTTATGCCATTTTCCTTCAGTCTTTCCGTATGAATTTTTGGGTTTCCTGCAGAGGTAAACACAATTTTCACTCCTTGCTCAATTATTATTTGGATGATTTCTTCAATATTTGGGTATAACATTGGAACATTCACACCAAAAGGATGTGATGTTGCTTTTTTACACTTCTGAATATGCTGTCTTAAAACATCAGGATACATAGAACCTGCCCCTAACAATCCTAATCCTCCAGAGTTACTGACTGCACTGGCTAATTTCCAACCACTATTCCAAATCATCCCAGCTTGAATAATTGGATATTTAATTTTAAAAAGTTCTGTTATTTTATTATGCACTATTTTTTTACCAGTTTAAAACTTATTTGTTGACTATTTGAACTGATTGATGCGATATAGACTCCAGAATTTAAAGCCTCTAAAAAAATTGTATTAGAAGTTTTTGATATGGGTGTGCTTAAAATTTTAGTACCCAAAATTGAATGAATTGTTAAAGTTGCATTATTGATTCCCTCGGGAAAAGATACATTTACTTGCGAATTAACAGGATTCGGATACAAGGCAAAATTAGACATCAACCACTCATCTTCAAGGCTCAATTCTTGTAGCGCTGCATACGCATTTTCAAAATTAGGAATTCCATAGCCCATTTGGTTATTAGGATTAGTGTATAAATGAGCAGATTCTCTTATAATTTCCATTATTGATGAATTTGGAGTTTGAGGCCTAGATTGCCATAAACATGTTACTACTCCTGCCATAATAGGCGAACTAAATGAGGTTCCGCTACTAAAGTCCACATTTCCGTTGGTGCTAATTACTGCAGAACTTGAACCTTGTGCCATGACATCTGGCTTGATTCGTCCGTCTACTGTAGGTCCTCTTGAACTAAAGGAAACATAATCCCCTTCTGAATCAACAGCTCCTACTGTAAAAACACCAATTGCATCGGACGGAGTTCCTACAGTTGGAAAACCACTATTTCCACTATTACCGGCAGAATTTACCATAATCATTCCTTTTTCAAAAGCTATATTACCACCTCTCGCTGCAAAGGTGGTTTGACCATCTAGATCTTCATAACTATGATCGTAATTTGAATTGTCATAACCCCTGTAACTGAGGGAAGTATTAATGACATCCACTCCCAAACTATCAGCTCTTTCAAGTGCTTCAACCCACCACGATTCTTCAACTGGAGTCTCTGAGGGTGTATACTCGGTTACAAAAAAATAAAAAGATGCTTGAGGTGCAGTACCTACAAATTCATTTTCAATATATCCTACAATGTCACTCGATGTTTTGAGACCGTGTGAACTTGTGCCGTCTACATTAGTTGATCTAGACTCAAAGTCATAGGTTCCCAGTAAACGTCCTTCGTCATTCATTTTTTGAAAACCTGCATTGGTGTTAATGGTAGGAAATCCTGCATCTAAAACAGCAACAGTCATTCCTTCTCCAGTAAAATTATTTTCATGTAAATAATCACCAGATAGCATTTCTATTTGATTAGCGGCTGCGCCATAATTATACTCAATCCGTTGATTTGAGTCCTCTATCATAAACTTATTTTCGACAGGGTCAAATGGTAAAATATTCAGACTTTTATCGGCATATTCAATATTAATTACAAAGGATAAATCTAATAATGATGCGATATTTGATTGTGATCCAATCACATGAACACAATTCATCCATTTTGATTTAGAAAGTACCGTAATTCCAGAAATATCTTTTATCTGAGTTATATAGTTTTCGTTAACTGGTACATCGCGTTCATCTATTGGAGTACCATGAAGTTCTTTACGATCGATAGCCTCCTGCGTCATGATTGATATGGGATTTTCTAATGACGTTGCTACATTTTCTTTATCTATAAAAAAAACCCAAGCATCTTGATTTTGAGCATTAACGAATTGTACGATTAAAAATACAGTTACTAAAATTACTTTTTTCATATTTTTTTTAAAATTATTTAAGAAATCACACCACTTCCAATAAGTTCATCCTTAATATACCAGGCAACAAATTGACCTTCTGTTATTGCAGATTGAAGATTTTCAAAGATAACATAAAGACCTGAACCTGTTAAATAAAGGGTCGCTTTTTCTAATTTTTGACGATATCTAATTCGAGACATAACAGCTAGAGATTCTCCATTGTTTATTTTTAAATCTGGTCGAACCCAATGAATTTCATCTAGTTGTACTAAAAGACCATATCTATAAAGTCCCGGATGATTTTTTCCTAAACCTACATAAATAATATTTTCATTTACATCCGTATCTATTACGAATAATGGTTCAGTAGTTCCTCCAACTCCTAAACCTTTTCTTTGACCTTTAGTGAAATAATGAGCTCCTTGATGAGAACCAACAACCTTTCCATCTTGTTGAGTGTAGCTGTATTTTTTTGATTTAGATTCTAATAGCAATTGTAGTGTACTAGAATCTGTATTTTTATTTTGATACCCACTGAAGGTTTTAGGTATTTCTATAATATCCCCTACTTTAGGTTTTAATTTTTGTTGAAGAAAATCTGGCAAACGAACTTTACCAATAAAACACAAACCCTGAGAGTCTTTTTTATTAGCAGTGATTAAACCTTCTTTTTGTGCGATTTCTCTTACCTCTGACTTCACTAATTCTCCAATAGGAAATAAGGTCTTTGAAAGTTGGTTTTGAGATAATTGGCATAAAAAATAGGATTGATCTTTGTTTAGATCTTTACCGGATAGCAACTGAAAGTATTTTTTTTGATTTTTTTCTATTACGTTTTTACGGCAATAGTGACCCGTTGCGACAAAATCGGCTCCTAATTCCAAGGCTATTTTTAAAAATACATCAAATTTAATTTCTCTATTACATAATATGTCTGGATTAGGGGTCCTTCCCATTTCATACTCATTAAACATGTAATCAACAATCTTCTCTTTATATTCTTTACTTAAGTCGACTGTCTGAAAAGGTATCCCTAGTTTCTCCGCTACTAACATAGCGTCATTACTGTCATCTAACCAAGGACATTCGTCAGAAATGGTGACTGATTCATCATGCCAATTTTTCATAAAAAGACCGATAACTTCATAACCCTCTTTCAATAATTGATAAGCTGCCACGCTTGAATCAACACCTCCCGAAAGGCCTACTATTACGCGTTTTTTCATAAAATATAATTAGTTTACAAAGATACATTATTGACGATAAAAATGTTTAACAACAACATACTAAATAAAAATGATTAAAATTTAACATTTATTTATTAAAATATGTTTAACTAAATATTAGTTTTGTTAAACAATTTAACCTAAAAAAAAATTAACTATGAATTATTTAAAAAAAATTAGTCTTTTATTAATTACACTTATTGCATTTTCATCATGTAGTAGTGACGACGACAACGCTGTTGTACCGCAAGCTCAAAATATTGTAGAAATTGCACTTGCTTCACCAAACCTATCCTCCTTGGTAGCCGCACTTTCAGCAGCAGATGGAGATTTAGTGAATGTTTTAGGAGGTGATGGGCCTTTTACGGTTTTAGCTCCAACAAACGAAGCTTTTGCCACTTTCTTAGCTGCTAACAATTTTGGGAGTCTAGAAGAAGTACCTACAGATGTACTTTCACAAATTTTATTAAACCATGTTATCATGGCCAACGTAACTGCTAGTGATTTAACAACTGCAGGTACAGGGTATACCAATAC
>JAAEPP010000104.1 GCA_024232495.1 Flavobacteriaceae bacterium | reverse complement strand
AGGTGAGCTCTTATTGTAGTCATATGTATTTACTAAGGTTGATGGGCAACTATAAGATTCCCTCGGTGTAAGATGTTTTAGGCTGTTCCCATTGACATAACTGTTGTAATACTTATGTTTACAACGTTTTAGAGCTAACAGAACCATTTTATTCCATGGGAAATGCATACTATATAAGAACTTTAGGTGAACTCTTATTGAGGGGCAACGTTTTCACTAAGTATCATGGGGAACTATAAGAAACCATCGGTGTAATAAGTTCTATGATGTTCCCATGGACAGAATTGTTCTAATACGTATGTTTACAAAGTTTTAGGGCTAACGGAATCGTTTTATTCCAAGCAAAAGGCGTACTTTATCAGAAATTGAGGTGAACTCTTATTGCAGGGCTAAGTTTTCACTAAGTTTCATGGGGAACTATAAGAAAGACTTAAAGTAATAAGTTCTACGCTGTTTCCATGGACAGAACAGCTGAAGAACGTCTGGTTGCGAAAGTGTAGAGCACTCGGAGGCCGCCGTATCATTAGGAAATGCGTACTT
>JAAEPP010000103.1 GCA_024232495.1 Flavobacteriaceae bacterium | reverse complement strand
CCCAAACCCCAAACCCCAAACCCCAAACCCCAAACCCCAAACCCCAAACCCCAAACCCCAAACCCCGATAAATGATTAAATGAACAAAAATTAAATTAATTATACTAATTAACCAAAATTATAAATTGAACCATGAATAACATCACCTATTTTCTAATATTAATTTTATTCGAAACATTTTATCAAAAATCTTGTCCTTCCCTTCTTAATTTTATTGAGCTAAATAAGGATAAGATGAGTAACAAGTCAGTTGATCACGGAAATCACAATCTAAGAATCCTTGCTGGTGGATATGCTAATTCATATTAGTTTCAAAATAATCAAATGCAGCTTTAGGGATATGGAGGATATGGAGGATACAGGGGATACGGAGGATATACGGGATATGGGCAATATGGAGTCCAACAATAGATGAATCCTCAGAGAGGTGCTGGAGGACCTCATAGATTACAAAGAGAAGCAACATTGCAACCCCGAATGGACAGATTATTTGATCCTTTAGGAAATCTTTTTAATTCAGGAACTCGACTTGGAAAAGGCAATTTCGGAACAGTGAACAAATGCATTTATGATGGAAAAACAGTAGCAATTAAAGAAATAAATTTTAGCAATCAGTCTCCATCCAAATTATTTGATTCTGAAACATAGAATTTGTATGCTATTAAAGATTACTATACAAGAAACAATGATGAAGAGTTTAAAAATTCAATATCTCGATTCGAAGATTGTGCAAAAGACGGTTCTAGAAAAGGATATATTATCATGGAGTTGTTACAAAATGACCTTGGCATCAAAACTGAAGAAGAGAAGATTAAAGAAAGAATGTATGGAAACGAAAAAGAAGAGGGTTTCAAAATCTTCAAGAGAACTCTACCTAATAAAGAGGATAGAATCAGACAATACATTAAGTTGTTCAAAACTCTTTATACTCTTCATTACAATAAGGATCTCAAAATGGTTTTGAATGATATTAAACCAGAAAATCTCATGATGGATAATGAGGGAAATCTTAAATTTATTGATCTTGGATTGAGTGATAGAGTTGGTGGATCACTTATTGGTGGTACTCCAGCTTACATGCCTCCTGAAAGAATAAATTCACATCGATCAACTCTGGTGAGTTATGACAATTTCCCCTTGGCCTTAACAATACTAGAAGTTGAATCTGGATTACTTTTAGGAATTAAAGATTCAAATTGTGGAAAACATTTTTCTAATCAATGCCATCAAAAAATACTTCCTGGTTTATTACAAGCAGCAGGTATAAAAGAATCTGATTTACAGAAACCTTGTGAGAATTTTGGTTGTGTGATGGTGAAAGCTTTGAGATATGATAGTAAATCAAGATATGACGATAAAACTATTTTGAATGAATTAAAAAGAATTTATCCACATTTAATGAATAATCAAAAAAATAAAGAAGAAAAAGGAGAAAAAAAACCAATACTTGAGAAGAACATTGACCAAGAAAAAATTATGAAAGACTTAGTATATCCAAAACAATACCAACCAAAAGGAAACGAGCAACGAAATAATTATCATTTGGATAATAATAGGAAAAAGGATAAATATCAAAGAGCAAAAACAGAAGATGTCGAAATTAAAAGGAAAGTATCACCAGAAAGAATTGAAGAAAAGTATCGTAATATGAATAAAAATCAACCAATATATCCAGATAAGATAGTAAAACCAATTGAAAAGAATCAAATTGTAGAGCCAGTTAAAGAACAACGTGATAATACAAAGCAACCATCTTATCAGCCTTTGAGAGGAAAATCAAATGAAGCTGAAGTTAAGAAAGTTTATCAACAACCAAAAAGAGATAACTCTTATGATACTCATTCAAAACAGGATCATCAAGGAATCATAAATATTCCATCTGGAAAGGAAAATAACAGGTATAAATTAGGATTTCAAAATGAAGAAATTGAAAAAAATTACAATTTAGATAGGCTTAGAAAGAATCAAGCACCATCTAATAATTTACATCAGATTAGTCAACCAGTTAAAGTTCCTCATAGTCCAATGAATAAATTTAATGCTAACAATATTCAAATAGAAAAGGATAGATCAAGAGATAAGAAACTACAAGATGAGCACCAACTTTAGAAACCATATGAATATAAAGATCCAAGACTTGAGAAACCTGAAACAATTGAAGAACAAAAATTTTAGATTCCAATAAGTTTGGAAAAAAAAAATTTGGAACCAGCAGAGAATCCTTATGTTAAAAAATACACTGATGATAAACACAAGTACAATTATATG
>JAAEPP010000102.1 GCA_024232495.1 Flavobacteriaceae bacterium | reverse complement strand
CATGTATTCTCCAAGGCTTTAACTTGGGGAAAACTGTTGATGAAATGAAAGCTACTTGGGGTAATATTGAGGAAGGAAATATTTCCTATAGGGACCCTACAAATCAGGCCCTGCAGCTAGAGCTTGGCAATGCTCTATTCGCTTAAATACACTGGATATTTTCACGCACATGTTAATAAAATGCCATCCTGTTATTGCATCTAAGAAAAACATCGATCAGTGCAGTCACTGTGAAAGCTATGGATATACTACAAGATCTTGTCCAATAAACTACTATTTAGTTCTGAGCAAAGAAAAGTCGATTATACAGTCCTGTTACTTTTAGGTTTTTTACCTATGGCTTTACTCTTTATTTCAAATATTTCCAATGACAAAACAGCCCACATTATTAACTTTCTTTTAAGCCTTTACTTACAATGATAGCCTGAATTGTTCAAAAGTAATAGTTGGTTAAATATCTCTGAATTTAGGGAAATTACAAATTTTTTCGCATGTTTTTCAGTGGATGATCAACTATTAGTAATCCAATTTCGTATTTTCAGGCAAAGTCAGGCAATGCAATCTATACAAATTCTGCTTCTCTACATGTTGTAGTTACAAAATCAAAAGGGTTTCATGGCGGCATTTTGCGGCAAAAAAGTAAATTCTCTCTCAAATATTGAAATTTAGTTGAAATTGTAAGAATATTTTCACTTTTCTCGACTTATAATCAGTCGAGGATAGAGTGAGAGATTTGCGAAACTGGGATTATCACAAGAAATGATTCTTAATGAACATTAAAGCCTATACAATTACCTTTCTTTTGAAACCTTGTTTGCAATAATAGCTGGGGTGCTTCTAAAGTTACAGTTGTTTGAGTTTGACTGCTTTCTGGGCCATTTTAGTAATTGTTGTCAATTTCACGAGGCT
>JAAEPP010000101.1 GCA_024232495.1 Flavobacteriaceae bacterium | reverse complement strand
GGATAGGGCTGCAAACCCTTCTTAGCCAACAAGTTCAGCAACATTGTTAATTCTTGCTTTCAAGAAAGTTGACCCAAAACAAGAATGAAATGCATTTAATTGAATTCCGTCTGATCTAATATTTTAAAGAGCTGAGAGCAATGCAGGGATGAATTGATATAATAACTTTCTGACGCCTCACAACTTTTCAATTTCTTTAGTAATTGCTAAGGGTTTTAAGGTTAAGAGATTTTAGAGTTGAATTAAGATTTTGTTCTTAATTGAGAATTTTAGTAAGGACAAAACTAAAGTTAGAATAGAGTTTATAGATAAGTCTAAAATTAGTTTAGGGTTATAATTCGACTTGAGGTTTAGAATTTTAGAAACGGTTAGGGTTATGATTTAAAATAAGGATTAAAGTTTAAAAGCAATCACTGTAAGAAATTGAAAACTACTTTGCAGTCAGTGGAAAAGCAACTACTATAAATGAGTAATACAACATACCTTGTTTAGATGTAATGCCTCTATTTCTACTCTTCTCATAGATGACGGAGGCTGCACTTCCTAAAAATAAAAGAGAAATGAAAAGTGAGTAAGTATTATCAAAGAGAGAGAAAGCAAGTACTATGAATGAGTTATACAACATACCTTGTTTAAATGTAATGCCTCTATTCCTACTCCTCTTATATATGATGGAGTCTGCACTTCCTAAAAATAAAAGTGAAATGAAAAGTGAGTAAATATTATAACAGAGATGAGAAGCAACTACTAAGAAAGAGTTATACAAATTACATTGTTGAGATTTAATGCCTCTATTTCTACTCTTCTCATAG
>JAAEPP010000100.1 GCA_024232495.1 Flavobacteriaceae bacterium | reverse complement strand
GTTTTGAGTAATTTCTAAATCAGCATATGTATAGCAATTTCAACATTTTAGAGCTGCACAATTCTGGAGAGATCCTTAGTGCTTTGACACCACATATAGAAAATGCCACAAATCAAACCTCTGAAATTGTAAATTCAAGAAAAGATTGCAACCTTGAAAGATCTACTATACGTACCGGGAGTGCACCTACTGCTTATTGCCTCCACCTCCGGCAAGCTTTGATCCTGAGAGCTTTGGGCCTGAAACATTTCCATCTGAAACAGTGAACAACAATATAATGGCTGAGAAGATATAACAAGATCAGATTTTGTATAAAAACACAATAAGATTAGTGCATAGCACTCTAAGATTTTGTATGAAAAACAGTAAAGTACGTTCGTTGCATACTATCATCAGGTTTTGTCACTACCAGCACAAATTTGAGTCACTTAAAAAGACCAAGCAAAACCAGAAGAAAAAAGAAACATGCGGATAAACTAGCGTATTTACAATAAACCTTTTCATAAATGCCATCTTTCAAACCTCATAAATAAACTAAGGTATTTAC
>JAAEPP010000099.1 GCA_024232495.1 Flavobacteriaceae bacterium | reverse complement strand
TGGAACATCAGGAGAAGATGGTTCAACAGGATCAAATGGTGATGCAGGTCAATCAGGAGCAGATGGTGCCAATGGAACGAGTGGAGAAGATGGTTCTCAAGGTTCAAATGGTGCAGCAGGAGCATCAGGAGTAGATGGTGCCAATGGTACTTCAGGAGAAGATGGTTCTCAAGGTTCAAACGGAGCAGCAGGAGCATCAGGAGTAGATGGTGCAAATGGAACAAGTGGAGAAGATGGTTCTAATGGAACATCAGGAGATGCAGGTCAATCAGGTGCTGATGGTACTAATGGAACATCAGGAGAAGATGGTTCAAGCGGTTCAAATGGAGCAAACGGAGCATCAGGTTTAAATGGTTTAAGTAATACTTCATGTACTTCAGGTTCATCAGGTTCAAGTGGTGTAGGTGGTGCTGGAAGTGTTTCTGGAGGTACAGGTTCATCAGGTACTTCAGGTAAAGATGGCTCAAATGGTACTTCAGGAGTTATTGGAGGATCAGGTTCTTCAATTACAATC
>JAAEPP010000098.1 GCA_024232495.1 Flavobacteriaceae bacterium | reverse complement strand
GGGAAGGAAACATTTCAAAAATTGTCCGTCCGACAGAAAAAAATTTATAATTTTTAGTTAAAGTTTAAATGGTACCAATAATACACTTGAATTTTGTTGTAGCTATTTCCCAACTTGCAGCATTGTTCGGATGAGAAATTTCCGAATGATGACAATTATCAACAATCTTTAATTTTGAAAATTATAATTTGTCCGTCCGACAGATTTTCATATTAATCCGGGAATGTGCTTTTATTTGTGACATTATTTTACTTATCGTTGGATAAAGCGAGTTCTGTTGACTGTTTTGAGCCTTACAACGTTTTCATTAGGCACACAAACTTATAAATCTTCGTTTATCGTGTTTCGAAAAATTACGTCAGAAATTTAAAAATTTGTTATAAAACCTGTCGGACGGACATTAGGTGTGCTTTTTTATCAAGTTTAGAAGTCCATAATTTGTCCCATTGTTAGGAAGTAATCAGTACTACACCAAATCGAGATAGAACTTGGGTCTTACAGATGGTTCACGTGTAATGCAGGACGAATCACTCTAATCCAAAATTCTGTCGGACGGACACCCCCCAAAAAATGTTGTCTATTTCGTGTCTCGACAAATAATAACACAAAAAAGATGTGGACGCTAAGCAAACCCTTTTTCTTGATAATTTAGAATAGCATTGGTTTGTATTTTCAGAAGTTGGATTTTGAAGTACATTTTTGTCCATCCGACATGTCCATCCGACAGGTTTACTCGCATATTAGTTATCCGTTTTAGACCAGCAAGATATTGTTTTCTGAAGTCTTTTATGTTATCAAGTTATCAGCAATAAACGGTACCGTTGAGCATTTACAGTCTTTTTTGATTCACATTCAATGCTGAGATAGAATCGGGATTCGATTAACTTTTAAGCACATGTGTATTTTCTATCCTGTCCATCCGACAGGTCGACGTTTTCCCCTAATCCCAGAGTAATGTTCGCTGTGGCAATAAAAATGATACATGATTTGATTACTCTCTTGGTGCTTTATATCATGTCAACTTACATTTCAGTCTTGCTTCAAACTTGCAATTTTGGTAAACATTCAAAGTATCAAATGTCCATCCGACAGATTTTTGAATTAAAAAATAGGCCCAGGACGCTCCCTAAAGCAT
>JAAEPP010000097.1 GCA_024232495.1 Flavobacteriaceae bacterium | reverse complement strand
GATATTTCAAGTAATCTTAAAGCTTGGGTCAAAGTTGTTACCGACTAGATTACCATTAATGTTGTGGGTAAAAATAGAAAAATCATACAGAACAATAACGGATCTTCAGTTCAAGAAACAAACGGAAATCTGAATAAATTTATTGAGAAAATTGAAGAAAAAATAAATAAAGATGAATTGAAAACTAAACTTGACACTATTAAAGATGATCCTGTAGAAATCGAAAACCCTGAAAAACAAGATTTGTTGAATATTTATAACTTAAAAATACTTCTATATAAGTCTAAAGCAGAATAGGCTGATTATAAACCAAATATTATTGAAAAGTTGGAAACAGTGAATTCTAAACCTAACAGAAAGATTAATGAATGCGTAAATATGTTCAAAGAAAACCCTATTTTCTTCCCTGACATAGCTCTGGATGATTTTGCGATTAAATTAGAGACTAATTCTAAATCAGACAGTGTGAATTACGATGAAAAATCTGAAGCATTAAAGAAATTGTCTTATTCAGAACTACTTGATAGTATAGTAATCACAGGACATGCGAGGCCAGAGTATCTTAATAAATCTACTTCAATGAATGTGATGTATCAATTTGATACAATGTTCAATATCATGAAGAGAAAGGATAACTCGGAGTCTGCTTCAAAGCATAAATATTTCTACTTTCTCGCAGAATTCTTCAAATTATTCGAAGAATCGATTAGTAGATATATTGTTGATAAGGTCATTTTTTACGAATGCTTTAGATAGAGAACCATCTCTAAACCCAACACGAAATGCCCTGAATTCCTTCAAGAGTGGGTTGATTTGTTGAAAAGGAAAGAGGACTTCGAAATGTCTCGTTTTGTCAGTTTGGACTTGCATTATATGTATGAGAATCCTATTTTGTTGCATAAAGATTTAAAGAATTTTTTGAGAAAAGGCTTGGAATTCACATTGCTCTATAATATCGATAACCCAAACTTTTACATGATATCAAAAGATGGTAAGATCAAACTATCACCAAATGGAATATCTTCTGAAGCGTAGAGCTCTGATAGGTCTTTTGGAGCTTTTTTCCAAACTTTCGCTAAATCAGTTCTCCCTGACTCAGATCTAATAGCTAGAAATATCTTGATAAATAAAATAGCGAAAGATGAAAATTTTGGGAAAATAGAGTAGTCTATCTTGGATGAAATTGAAAAGAATAAAAAAAACAAGAAGGGATTATTATAAATTAACTAACCTCTTTAAAAATCATTTTAATTTTTTGAAGACACTAATAATTAAACTAATTAAGATTACTCGGGTTTGGGGTTTGGGGTTTGGGGTTTGGGGTTTGGGGTTTGGGGTTTGGGGTTTGGG
>JAAEPP010000096.1 GCA_024232495.1 Flavobacteriaceae bacterium | reverse complement strand
TTTCTTGTTCTATTACTAAATCATCTGCTTGTACGTAATTAGATGATGATAAAGGGATTGCTGCAAATACCGCGATTTTTATTGCACGTGCAAGCTGGTTGATTTTCATAAAAGTAAATTCCAAATGCTTTGTTAATGGTAATGGTAATGAGAGTGATTTCTGTTTGGTATTTTACAAAGTACAATCAGGTATTACCAGTTCTTTATGACTTTCGTTAGCAGGGGATGTATTTACAGAAAAATTTTCATTATGAGGTGCACTTACTTTGTGTTTACCAATGTCCTATACCACTGTGTTTTTGAGTTTCAAACAGCAATAGCTTTACGTAAATTTTTAGAGAAAAGCACTTCTAGCCAGATACTTGCCTTTGTTAGTGCTTTTTTTCGCAGCTGGTTGTCCATAATTCATATTATGCTTTTTTGGGGAGGAGGCATATGCCTATTTCAATTATGAGTTAGTAGGCGATTATTTAGTGGCTGAACGAAATGTCGATATTTTTCAGGAAATTTAATTTTAAATCGCGTAGCGATTTTAAAATTTTGTTGTTTTCTGCATTTTCTAAATTAATTTTCTCATTTTAACTAACTTTTTATTCTGTCATGTCAAATTT
>JAAEPP010000095.1 GCA_024232495.1 Flavobacteriaceae bacterium | reverse complement strand
GGTCATTAGATCTAGAAACCAACTCTACATAGTCATGGAGTATTCGCCTCATGGAGATTTCTATCAGATTCTCACTAATAGAAACAGATTCTCTGAAACTGAAGCAAAGCATTATTTTAGACAGCTAATTAATGGTCTACAATTTATCCATTCGAAGGGTATCTATCATGGAGATATCAAACTTGAAAATTTACTTTTTTACGATGATAAAATTCTCAAAATTTCCGATTTTGGTTGTTCTGATTATCTAAGAAATGGATCGTTTATTGAATCCACTTCTGGATCAGCATTATATACAGATCCATAAATCTACTCTGGCAATCCCCATTGCAGAGAACTATCCGATCTTTGGAGTAGTGGAGTAGTTTTATATGCTTTGCTCACTGGAAATTTACCATATGATGGGAACAATTTCAGTGAAATTTTCAGATCCATCAATATGAACAGAGTAAATTATCCTAGCTATCTTTCTAAAGAAGCTAAAGGGTTGTTGAAATCTATGCTAAACCCTAAAATCAAAGAAAGAATTTCTTTGAGGGAAATAAAATTTCATTCTTGGTTTTAAAATGAGCCACTATATCTCAATATTTCTGAAAATAAAGAAACTCAATCTTTTCAAGTTAACCACTCAATAATCTCAAGGTTGAAAGAGTGCTATGATCTTTCTCATCATGAAACTACATAGGATTACCTTGATATGTTGTACTCCAAGAAACAGATTGATTGGACAATTGCTTATAAAATCCTCTCTCGCAACAAAAAATTAAAAAGAATTAAATTCCCAAAATTTAATTAGATTGTCAAACCAGAATTTCTTGAATTTTTTAACATTTTAAAAAAATTCAGAGAAAACTCAAAATTTCACTTTGGTTTCAAATTGAAAATAAATATTAAACAGATTTTAAGAAAAATCGTAAGATTTTGCAATTAGAAGAAAATATAGATCAAAGTTGTTAACCCTCACTTCTATAAATTTTCAGGGATATTGTCTCAAGGAAATTCCACTGGAAAATTTGGCTTTGAGATAAATTTGAAGCTTAATCACGTTTATCTCAATATACAAAACGATTCTGTTTATAGCTTCAAATTCATGCTATTAACAGCTGAATTAAGAAATTCACTCTCATCTTTTATTTGTAATTAATTATTTATCTCTTTATCTTAAGCAAAGCAACAAAGAACCCATCACTCTCTTTTTTGAACATATTCTCTCTTATAGTCCGAGTCAATACATTTTTATTTGATATTTCAAACCCTCTTAATTTCCAATCTGGTAGAATATTCACTATTTCGATGTTTGAATTATTTTCAATGATATTTCTTATCACCTCTTCATTTTCTCTTAAATATATAGAACAGGTTGAGTAAGCTATGGCTTGAAGATTCGGGAAATTATCAATAGAGAATTGGATGAATTTTTCCTACATTTTTGCTAGGCTCTAAATTTTCTGCTTCGTCTAATCATTAAGATTTTTATAGGAATTTTTAATATGTTTTAAAAACTCTTGAGTATCTGTTAAGTTGAGATCATTTGAATAAAAATTTTCAACATTATTCAGCATTCCAGATCCTGAACAAGAAGGATCTAAAACAACTGCTTTCACTTTCTCATTACTAATTTCTTTATAATCAATACAATTGAAGAAATTATCATTGTAAATGAAATTCTTTCTTTGAAAATTTTGGGAATAAAATTCTGTTCTGTTTTTTAGAGTATTAAATCTTTTCGGGTTTAATTCAAATGAATGAACTTCTGCATCAGGAAAATACTCATAAATCTATAAAGTTTTATTACCAGGGGCGGAACAACTCTCAAGAATAATCCCTTCATCAAAATTGTAATTTTGTTTTAATATATGGACTGGAAGACAAGATGATTGAGACTAAATCACTATGCTTTTATTATTATACAGTGTAAACACATTTCTATTGAAAGAAGAATATTTATCATAATCCATGCAATACAAATCAGGAATCAAAGATGATCTTACTGCTACTCTTCTAATTTGTTCTAATTTCTCTGATTCCAAATTATTTGAAATAATTCTCAAATAAACATTTTCTTTGAATTTTCTTTTAACTCCTGAAAGAGAATTCTTGAACTTCTGTTAAATCAAAATTTTATTTTTTTTCAGAATTTTATTAAGTTTTCCTCCCATTTTAATTTTTTTACCTTTTCCCAAAAATTCTTCATGAATCAAAACTCTCATAAGATTTTGATTCTGAATTTCTTCTTTCGAATTTTGTTTAAGAAAATCTAAAATTTCATTAATGATCTTCATACTCTAAAGTACTGAAGACACAACAGCATACAATTTCTAAAAACTTGATAGATCCTTGAACTCGTAAATAACTTCTTTAAAATTCTTCCTCTTTTAATCAAGCTTGGTTAGAACAGTGGCACAAATGTAGAAAAATCTCATTCTGTTTATATTAATTAAGACATTAAATTCCTTCGCAAATCTTTGATTAAATTTTGATATTGGTCTAATCTACTGACCACTTCTCTTATCTCTTTCTAACTACATTTTATGAACTTCTCTGGTTCAAAGGTTTTCGTTAAAAATTTCTTACAAGGCAGTATTTGCTTCAAACTCAGTCGTTTCAGATACTTATTGATTTTGATCACGAAATTTCTATGATTGTCT
>JAAEPP010000094.1 GCA_024232495.1 Flavobacteriaceae bacterium | reverse complement strand
TTCTCTAAGGTTTCCTTTCTGAAACTCTTAATGTATATACCTAATTGATTTTTTTTATTGGTAGAGTTGAGGTAGTCCTCAAAGGTAAAATCGTGTTGTATTGTTGGAAGTAGTTTCGGAAGCTCTATCGGTTTATAGTGCTTTAATACTCCTCCTAATATATCTTTTGTTGAATTTTGTCCGTAATTAAATGGACTTACATTCTTAGCGTAGAAATAAGCTCCTCCTTTATTGAGTTGCCCACATATTTCAAGACCTTTAGCCTTATGAGAGTATTTGAGTATATACCCTCGATTATTTACTTCGTAGCCATAGCTACAAATTTTATCTATTAATTCGTTTACAATCATATTTACTAAGCTCGATGCGGTCGAATGCATCATTTATAAAATTACTTTTTTTTACTCTTAAATATCCTATCCTATTTTTTAGGTTTTCAACAAAGTTTTCAACTAAACTTAAAGCTCCGAAATGACATACCAATCCCAATTACCCTTATTATTTAGGTATACTTTTTTAATGTCATCTATATCAATAATACCGACAACTCTCCTTTCGTTAACGTGTACAAGCTCTTTCCCTACATATCTTTTGTAAGGTTTTGTAATTACTCTAAGCTTATTGGAAACCCTATATCCCTCAACCTTTGCATCTCTCCAAATTGTCTTATTCATTATCTCCGTATAAAAATCTCATTACTCTATCCTCCGTATTTTCCTTTCTATCCTCCGTATATTTAAACTTTGTTTTTCGGTATAGTACTCCCTCTTGTTCGGTTTTTTTACTTTTTCCGCTGGAGGTATTGTGTTTTGCGAGAGCATCTCTCATTTCCTTTAAGCTTTCTTTGTAGTCCATATCTATTTTCTTTTTGTTGTTTTGGTTTTTTCTACTGGAGTAGTAATAGTTTCTTTTGATACTTCTCCGTTTGCATCACGTACAATTATGTTTTCTCTTGTTTCTCTTTCTTTTTTCATTAGAAGTTTTTTAATATGTTATTTATATATTTCGATAATGTAATTCCGTTTAATTCACTTTGATTTTTCAATCTCCTTTTAAGGTTTTTTGTAGTCCTTAAAGTGAGCTTTGCACTCTTATTCTCTTTCATTGTTTTTATGTTTAATTAAGTATTATACTATTAATATAAAAGAAGTATTAAAGTGTTGTATTTTGTCTTACAATCTCGTTTTCCAGTAGCCTATAATCTTTTTGTAATTAGTTGATAATGAGTAAAAGTGTATTGTCGATTTTTAACCTCGATTATTTATTTGTGCTTTTATTTTCTATGTTTAACAATAGGGAGGTATTCCGTTTAACAAGAGGGAGAGTAAGGCTTCGACATTGTCGAAAGTATGTCGAAACTTTGTCGAAAGATTAATTTTATACCTCAACACGATTAAAAGTTAATTTGTATTAATTTTAAGGTATACATTCAATTATTACATATTTTTTAATCTATTTACAAAGGTTTTCGTGTTATAATTAGTACACGTTAAAAATAGTACTTATATTTGTAGAGAACAAAAACAAAACACAAATGGAAAAAAAGGTAAAATACATTAGAGTAAGTACAATGGAGCAAAATATTGAAAGGCAAGTTAACGGAGAAACGGAGCTATTAATTGATAAGTGTAGCGGAAGTATTCCTTTTGCGGAAAGAAAGAGCGGAAGTAAGTTATTAAAGAGAGCGGAGGAGGGAGAGCTTAATTGTGTTGAGGTACATTCTATTGATAGGTTAGGGAGAAATACTATCGACATAATGAATACAATCCAAGAGCTTACTAAGTTAGGAGTAAACGTAATTAGTGAGAAAGAGGGTTTAAGTACTTTAATCAATGGAAAGGAAAACCCAACCTCTAAACTTATTATAAATATACTGGCTACTCTTTCGGAGTTTGAGCTTAATATGATT
>JAAEPP010000093.1 GCA_024232495.1 Flavobacteriaceae bacterium | reverse complement strand
CTCTCTAAGTAGATAAACTAATCGAGAGAGAGTCCCCCCATTAAAAACAAGAAAACTAAAAAAAATTTACTAAAAACAGCAACCAACCAGATGTTTGTTTATCAATCAATGGGGGCTTTTTCATCTGTCCTTGAAGTGGATTTATAGTTAGTATTTCACTGTACATACGAGTCTATAAAAAAGGTTTTGAGACAGGATCTAAATACTGAAGTAGAACTAGAAATGCGGATGAATAGTGGAAGTGTGTTCCATAGTTTGGAGCCAAAATATTTAATTGTTTTAAGGCCATAAAGAGTAGTGTTTTTGAAGGACTTAAAGAGGTCACCTCTGGTTGCCTGACGAGTTCCAATTCTATGAACTGAAGAGTTAGGGGTAAAATAGTTATGAAAGCAGGTTGGAGATACTTTATTTAGAGCTCTGTAGACAAACGTCAGAATATTTGAGTGTATTATGTCTTCCAGCTTAAGAATTTTCAAGGAATGAAAAATTGGTGCAGATGGAGCAGCAAAATTTGAAAAACTTATGCATCTTACAATTTTTTTTGGAGTAGGTACAGTGGCTTTAAATATGTGTCATATGTTAAACCCCAACCGGTGATGCCATAGCAAAGAAATGACCCTTCTTCCAATGGCAGCGCAAACGGGTGTGAGGGGAGTGCTCGTCCTAAGGGTCCCCACAATTTTATGAAATCTTGGGGAAAAAAAAAAAAAAAAAAAAAATTAAT
>JAAEPP010000092.1 GCA_024232495.1 Flavobacteriaceae bacterium | reverse complement strand
TTTGGTCATATAGGGGTAACAAATGCAAACCCATTTACAACAATAGCCAACACGCCACAATTAGTAGATACTTGGAACTTTAATTTATTTAAACAAGGTTATTATGATTTACACGTTGCTATTGAGTGGAGTTTAAACGCTGCTAATCAAGATGCAGTATTAAGGTTTGATGTAAATGGGGCAACAGGAATAGAAATAAATCAAGAGCCTAAAGATGTAACTAACAAAATATTTTTTTCAACTTTCGCATTGCAAGACTTAAATCAAGGGTTAAATGTTGTGGATTTTTATGTGCGAAAAGAGAACGCTAATTCTAATATACTAACAATTTATAGCACAAGATTTACCGCAAGGTATGTAAACATAATATCGTAATGGAAGAAAAAAAGCAATACAAAGATATTAAGACAAGATTTTTAAATTTAATTTTAGATAATGGAGTTAGCCTTTCAATTACCGTCGCTTTTTGTTTTGCTCTTTACTATATTCTGCACGAACATAATAAGTTATTACTAGAGCAACTATACAAAATAATTGAAGATAAAAGGGTGTTAACAGAGAGACTCCTTGAATGTTACAAATATCAAAAGAATGATTAAATACTTAGAAAAACCTAAAGGAGTATATTTTGTTAGGGTTAAAGGCAACAAAGATTTGCCAAGACATTGGAAGGTTACAAAGCAGTTAGATATTGAATTGTCAAATAACGAAATAATAACAATACCAGAAAACTATATTTTTGATGGTGCGTCAGTTCCTAAATTACTTTGGTGGTTATTCCCGCCAATAGACAATG
>JAAEPP010000091.1 GCA_024232495.1 Flavobacteriaceae bacterium | reverse complement strand
ATCAGCTGATGATTTGCATCTATAAAACCCTAGGATTAATGGAAATGAGACTATTTAACAGATGGTTGGAAATGTCAACATAACCACCTTCTCCCTAAGAAACTCTATAATCAGTTAAAGAAAAAATAAAAAATGAAAGTCTAAATGGTAAATGCAATCTTGTTCCAGAATACTAAAATTCTAAATCCTTACTACTATGGCATTGCTGAGTTGGTTTTGGCTGGGGGCTGTAGAGGGGACAGTGGCAGGGCTGGCTGGTTGGGACTACCCTCTCTCCTTATGTAAATATATTTTCATTTTGTTTATAATTTTATCTTTTCCTTGTTTACCCTCTTTTTTCATGTTTTATACATACTTTTAGCATACATATTTTTTTAACTCAAACTCTGCTCTTGAAAGAAATTGATAGATAGCTTGTTTCAACGACATCCGAGTTCAGACAAACTGGAGCAAAGTCATTAACTTCTGTAATGCACTCGCAGTTTGATTCCTTTGCTTTGGTCGAAGTTCTTTGCACTTCTTTGCAGCAAAGGCTTTCCTCTTATCATTCCTCCTAGCATTTACCATAAGTACACCTAAACAATTAAAATCAGTAAACAAGTTAAACAAATAGGATTTTGATAAAGAGCAAAAAATTTGAATATTTTGAGTAGATGGCCTAAATTGGGCCTAAATACTCCGTCTTGTACTTTTATAAATATATTATTAATTCACCCATTATTTGAGTTTTATATAAAGAATTGGTCATATAAGTTTTGT
>JAAEPP010000090.1 GCA_024232495.1 Flavobacteriaceae bacterium | reverse complement strand
ATATGAGATTTTTGGCATTTGTTTGTCACAAAGTTCAAAATTTAAGATTTTTCTCGAAAGTGACTAATTCGTCCATATGCGTGTACAAAGAGGCATCTTAGGTGTAGACAAAAATATTTTTTCAGGGATTATGGTGAAGAGTGGTTGAAATAGCTGCCTTTTGACACACTGTGTGACAATTTTTGGTTCTTTGAAAAAAATGGCCAATTGACACATATTTATGAAGAAAAAAAGCAGAGTTTTGGCCATGAACAGTGAATCTAAAAAAATATATATACTTGTTTAAAGTAAGAATTGCCCCGTATGACTATATATTATACTTTATATATCAAATATCATATTGGTAAAGTATCATGCTGTTTGTCTTAAAATACATGTCATATTAGGTTTTAAATAGGTACATCATCTTTGCGAACTTCCTGTATTTCGCTATTAAAATAAGATAAATGGGTATATTTGACAATTGGGTTTCCGGTTAATACAAGGTACATATATTTTTCTCAATATGGAAGGCTGGCCAGATTGGGAAACTTTATTTTATTTTTTTAATCATTTGAAAATCGGTTATTTGAGGCTTCCCTGCACACAGTATGACGAATTCGCTGTTTTCGGATTTAGTGAACCATTCAAAGGTTATATGACATATCTGCTTAAACATCAGTTATAATTATTGGGAATCCTTTCATTTACATCCCTGAATATATTCCGATGTAAAATTATCCTTAGTAAAGCGGCACTGAGGCCCGTAGTGTTGATGAATTCTTAAAATATTATTTTTTCAAAATGACCAAAAGATAATATAATACGACCACACTTTTGAGCCCTCTTTTGCAAATAATTTGTGCGGTCAGAACTTTGGTGTTATAAACGGACCTTAAACTGTAGGGAACATTACATCAAAACAGAAAACATGATCAACTATTGATTCTGTGACTTCGTGAACTGAAACAAGCGAATTCGTACCTAAATGCTTCAAAGGGTTAAAAAGCTATAAGGGACATTATTATTGCACCTAACGTTCACATCCAATATCTAAAATGCAAAAAAAAAAATGCAACACTAT
>JAAEPP010000089.1 GCA_024232495.1 Flavobacteriaceae bacterium | reverse complement strand
GTTCTTGTGTAAAATCTTTTTTTGGATAAACTGCTACAAATGGTGGTGAGAATAAATCAAGGTGCCATTCATTAAAGCCGAAACCAAGATTTGTTATTAAATGAATAGAGGACCAAGGTTTTCAACCGGTTTGAGACAATTAATTCACACAGATCAATATTGCTTGTCGATAATGATTGAATAGAACATGCTTTGGAACAATGTGCATGGTCTTTTTATGTAAAAGACAAAGGAATGAAAAATATAGCTCTTTTTAGGAAAATTTGTATAAGATGTAGGTCTGAAAAAAGGGTTTTAATTGGCATTTGCTAATCGTAAATGTCACCCCATTTGTTTTCTTGATTGGTCTTTTACTGAACTCATTTATGATTCTTCTCTTTTCATAGGGCACCTCAAAGAATACAGGGTAAGTATTTCAATCGTTTATTGTATTTTGGACCTATTTAAGCCTGGTTTTTATCTAAAGAAATCAGTTTCTGATGATTGCAGATTCATGTCTATGTTTGTTGCAGACAACCTCTACCGTAGAAGACTGAAATAGACCAATCCATGACAAACTTGGATATATTTTCACAGATGCTGGCGAATATGATATAATAATTCCTTTGTTTGATTCGAAGTTGACATATATTCCCGCCTTTGTACTATACTCACGTATGAATTTTGAATTTTCTTCTTGCAGCTCATATGTTTGGATCATAAATTCAAGGCAGAATTACAGGCTGTTGATCAGCATTTTCAGGTGGATATATATTTTTGCATTAAGTATAAAAACATGACATATAGCATAATTTCCCCACAAATTAGAACATTTTTGCTCTAAAACTGCACAGTGGGCAGGCCCTCAAAAAGTGAAAAATTGGGCTTTTTAAAAGTGAAATTGTGTGGGTTTAAAATAACCCAAAAACAATTTTGGTTATGTTTTGTGGAAACTAGAGACCTCAGCTTTAAAATGCAACAGACTAGACATCTCTATCTTAATTAGTTTGATAATTATATATTTTTGAAATTCTTTAAATCAAACATAAAAACTATAAAATTAAGCATTTTGTGAGTTTTTTCGTTGATTTGAAGAATTTCAAAAAATCATAACAATCAAACTAATTAAGATAAATATGTCTAGTTTCTTGCATTTTAAAGGTGGGGTCTTTAGCTTTCTGAAAATATAACCAAAATTATTTTTGGGTTATTTTAAACCCACACAATATCACTTTTAAAAATCACAATTTTTCAACATTTGAGGGCCTCACCACTGTGCAGTTTTAGAACAAAAATGTTATAATTTGTCGGATAATGATGCCATATGTCATATCTTTGTACTTAATGAAAAAAAATTGTTGAAAAGGCTTTTTTTTCAAAAATATGACCTGTATGGCAAAGAAAGTTGATTTCTCAAAATCTTATAGTTTTTTAGCAAAAACCGAGCCT
>JAAEPP010000088.1 GCA_024232495.1 Flavobacteriaceae bacterium | reverse complement strand
TCCGTGAGAAAATGTATGCTTAGTTTTTATCTTTAGGAATAGTAAATGCTGGTAACAATTCTGTAAGCAATATAAATCCCTGTTACTGTCCATATCCACCATCTGTTTTTTACATACCATTCCATTAGCTATCATTTTAAGATTCTCCTAAAGGTAGTCTTTTTTTAATTTGGATAAAAATAAAAGGAGAGCGCTAGAAGTGCTCTCCTTTTTCAAGTACCGAGAATGGGAATCGAACCCACACGTTCATAAGAACACATGGCCCTCAACCATGCCTGTCTACCAGTTCCAGCACCTCGGTAAAATAAAACTATCATAAACTAAAAAGTCGAGGCGTAATGCTCGACTTTTTGAGTGACTTGGCTGGGGCTCGAACCCAGGACCACCTCCTTAAAAGGGAGGTGCTCTACCAACTGAGCTACCAAGTCGTCCTTTAAAACAAGAAATATTTTCTTGAATGCGGGTGCAAATATACTATCATTATTTTTATAATTCAAAGCAATTTTAAGTTAAATTTGATAAATATTTTTTTAATTCAATATCATACACTTACATCTTAAATCTTAAAATGAAAATTATATTAGTAGGATATATGGGTAGCGGAAAATCTGCCGTAGGAGAGCAATTAGCAGCCTCTCTAAACTATAAATTTGTTGATTTAGACCAAGCCATAGCTCAAGAAACAGGAAGTAGTATTACTGACTTATTCGCAACAAAGGGAGAAGTCTATTTCAGAAAAACAGAAAGAAAACTGGTGGCTAAAATTTTAACTGATAGTTCCAACCTAGTTTTAGCAACGGGCGGAGGCACTCCTTGTTACGGAGACATGCTTCAGTTTTTAAAATCTGTAGCAGCAAGTACCACCGTTTATTTAAAAACATCTAATGAAGAACTAACTCGACGACTTTTTAACGAAAGAAAGCAAAGACCATTAATTGCTCATTTAAACACCGAACTTTTATTAAATGACTTTATAAAAAAACATCTTTTTGAACGGTCTTATTTTTACAACCAATCGGATTTGAAAGTTGCTACGGATTCTCGTTCTGTTGAGGCCATAGCGGAGGAAATTAAAAATAACGTATCTTTCTAATCTAAACGCGCAAAATAATTCCCTTTTTCGAACACTACCGATACATTTTCATTGATGGATGTTGAAAGAGAAATACCTTTAAAATCTGCCTTAACAGGATATTTTTTATGATTTCTGTCCACTAATACTGCTGTGTTAAATTGTTTGAGTGGTACTTGTAAAAAATGCTTAATTCCGTAAATGAGCGTGGTTCCTGAGTGAAGAACATCATCTACTAAGACCAAAGATTTATTTTTATAAATTTTCGATTCTAGAGAGGTAGTAATAGGCTCTATAGGGTTTTTTTTATCAATCATTACTTTGCACATAATAACCTTAATGGGCGATATTTTTTCAATAACGGTTTTTATTTTTTTTGCGAAAACAAATCCGTTTTCAAAAATTCCAGCAATAACTACTTCTTTTTCAGAAACATTGTTTTCATAAATTTGATAAGCAATACGCCTAATTTTATGGTCTATTTGTTTCTGATCTAAAATGATATTCCCAATTTGAGTCATAAAGTAATAATTTTATTCAAAGATAGTAAATGAGCTACTAATCGTCAGAGACAGATTCTGTAAAATCTTCTAAATCTCTTCTATCTTTTTTACTGGGTCTTCCAGTACCTTTTTTACGATAGTAATCCTTAGCATATTTTAGCAATTCTTTATTTGAAAAAGCTTCTTTTGAGGTCGTGTCTTTTCGGTATTGGTCGACTAACTTTGCACCAAGCCTACTGGTGGGCAAATCTAAAACTTGTAGGGTATAATGTATTTGGTCTTTACGAATTTCGATCACATCTCCAGGATAGACATCTCTTGCAGGTTTAACAGAAGTTTTGTTAATTTTTACCGATCCTTTTTTACAAGCTTGAGTAGCTATACTCCTTGTTTTAAAGTAACGAACACACCATAAATACTTATCTATCCTCATTTATTAAAAGATCTCAATCTTATTCAGTAAAAATAGCTTAAAATCGTATATTTGGCCAACTAAAAAAAGAAAAATGAATAGAAATGTTTTTTTATTACCTCTTGTAGCTATTTTATTTACTTTGGTTTTCTCCTGCGACACAGAAGATGATGGTGTGATTATTGTTCCTCCTAGAGAAAGAGATGAAGAAGTGATTCCAGCAACCTTGATGATTGAAAACTATTTAGAGACTCATTTTTATAATTACGAACAATTTGCCAACCCTCCAGCTGATTTTAATTACCAAATTATTTTTGATACTATAGCTGGCGATAACAGTAACAAGACGCCTTTAATTGATCAAGTTTCATTTAAAAATGTTGATGATATATTTCAAGACGGTGTTGTATACAAGCTTTATTACTTAAAAGTAAGACAGGGTGAAGGTGATCCAATAAATTTTTCTGATAAAACCACTTTAAATTATGTTGGAACCTCCCTTCGAGAAAAAGAAATTCTTGTCAATGATGTTTATGAAACAGTTTATCCAACAGAAACATTTGATAGTAGTGTAAGTCCAATTTCTTTTGATTTAACTCGAGTTGTTAAAGGTTTCCAAGCAACTTTAATTGAATTTAACGGGGCAACAGGTTTTACCGAAAATCCCGATGGTACGCTAACTTTCGATGATTTTGGTATTGGCGCAGTATTTATGCAATCAGGTTTAGGTTATTACAATACACCACCCGTTGGAAGTGGAATTGAATTTTATGATCAACTCATTTTTACGTTTCAAACCTATGCTGTTGAAAAAACAGATCAAGATTTAGACACCATTTTATCGGAGTTTGAAGATTTAAATGGAAATGGAAATGAATTAGACGATGATACTGATAATGATGGATTTCCTAATTTCAATGATCCAGATGATGATGGCGACGGCAAATTAACACGATTCGAGGTAGAGGCTAACCAATACACCTTGAACCCTGGGGATGCTGATCCAGAACTCACTGAAAATGAGGTTGAAATGCAACGTAAAACAAACTTAGAAACGGGTATAGTAACTTTATACACGGTTGTTTTTACAGACGCTAATAACGACGGAATAGCTGACTATTTAGACGAAAACACCTATTAGATTTACGCTATAAATTAACTACTTTCTTTTCAGCACTCGTTGAGTTGCATTGACAATTGCACTTGCGTCCAATCCATATTTTTCCATTAATTGTGCAGGGGTTCCAGATTCTCCAAAAGTATCTTGTGTTGCTACAAATTCTTGTGGTGTTGGGTTGTTTTTAGCCAACACTCGAGCTACACTTTCTCCTAAACCTCCAAGAATATTATGCTCCTCGGCAGTAACGATACAATTAGTTTTGGCTACACTATTTAAAATTGCAGCTTCATCTAGCGGTTTGATGGTATGTATATTAATCACATCGGCAGTTATTCCTTGTTCATTTAGTGTTTCTGCAGCTTGTAAAGCCTCCCAAACCAAGTGTCCTGTAGCTACTATAGATACATCACTTCCCTCTTGTAATTGGATAGCTTTTCCTATTTCAAAAGTTTGGTCTTCAGGAGTGAAATTGGCTACTTTTGGCCTTCCAAACCTTAGGTAAACAGGTCCGTTATAATCAGCAATTGCTTTAGTAGCGGCTTTGGTTTGATTGAAGTCACAGGTATTGATTACCGTCATTCCTGGTAACATTTTCATCAAGCCAATATCCTCTAATATTTGATGAGTCGCACCATCTTCTCCTAAAGTTAACCCTGCATGAGAAGCACAGATTTTCACATTTTTTCCACTGTAAGCAATTGATTGACGAATTTGATCGTATACTCTTCCAGTCGAAAAGTTCGCAAAAGTTCCTGTAAAAGGAATTTTTCCGCCGATGGTCATACCTGCAGCAATTCCCATCATATTGGCTTCAGCAATTCCAACCTGGTAAAAACGCTCTGGATGATTGTTTTGAAAATCATTCATTTTTAAAGATCCAATCAGATCAGCACAAAGAGCTACTACGTTCTCATTCGATTTTCCTAATTCGGTTAATCCAGCACCAAACCCAGATCTTGTATCTTTTTTACCGGTATCTATATATTTTTTCATATGAATTTTCTTGTTGTGTTTTAGTAATCTCCCAATGTTACAGGATTTTGTTTTAATGCTTTTTCTAGTTGTTCATCATTAGGAGCCTTCCCATGCCAAGCATTGGTGTGCATCATAAAATCGACCCCGTTACCCATAACGGTATGCAGTAAAACACAAATAGGTTTTCCATTACCAGTTTTATTTTTAGCGATTTTCATTCCATTTAGAATTGCGTCTATATCATTTCCATTTTTGATATCAACAACGTCCCAATCAAAAGCTTCAAATTTAGCTCTTAAATTTCCAAGCGATAAAACATCATCGGTTGCTCCATCAATTTGTTGTTTATTATAGTCAACAGTAACAATTAGATTGTCAATTTGATTACCAGCGGCATACATGATGGCCTCCCAGTTTTGACCCTCTTGTAATTCACCGTCACCACAAAGAGTATATACTATCTTAGTATCATGATTTAACTTTTTGCTTTGAGCAGCTCCTATGGCAGCAGAAATTCCTTGTCCAAGTGAACCAGAAGCAATACGAATACCAGGTAAGCCTTCATGGGTAGTAGGGTGCCCTTGCAATCTTGTGTTTAGTAAACGAAAGGTGTTGAGTTCTTCCACAGGAAAATATCCTGACCTTGCTAGTACACTGTAAAAAACAGGAGAAATATGACCGTTCGATAAAAAGAAAAGGTCTTCCTCCTTACCATCCATTTCAAAGGTGTTTTTACGCTCCATTATTTCTTGGTAGAGTGCTACTAAAAATTCGGCACAACCTAGAGAACCTCCTGGATGTCCTGAGTTAACTTTATGTACTTGACGCAAAATATCTCTACGTACCTGTACTACTAAATTATTTAAGTGATTACTGTCTGACATATTGTTGTTTTTCTTGTCCAAAAATAGACTTTTGATACTCCTACACAAAATGGAATATGTTACAGTTATTAACGATTTTACTCATTTAGTTAACAGAATGTAAAGTTTTATGTAAAAAGTAAATTATAGCGTCTACTTCTTCCATTAAAACAACAATTCATTTTATATTTGTAAGATCCTATTAAATCAAATAGGAATTCTAAATAGTTAAGATGCAATTCGATTTAAAAGCTACTGACACTTCAACCCAGGCAAGAGCAGCTACCATCATTACAGATCATGGAAAAATAGAAACCCCCATTTTTATGCCTGTAGGAACAGTTGGAACGGTTAAGGGCGTGCACCAAAGGGAGTTAGAACAAGATATCAATCCTGATATTATTTTAGGAAACACCTACCATTTATATTTACGACCACAAACACCTATATTAGAAAAAGCGGGAGGCCTTCATAAATTTATGAATTGGGATCGAAATATTTTAACAGATAGTGGTGGTTATCAAGTTTACTCGCTCTCTGCTAATCGAAAAATAAAAGAAGAAGGGGTGAAATTTAAATCACATATTGATGGGAGTTACCACATATTTACACCCGAAAATGTCATGGAAATTCAGCGAACAATTGGAGCAGATATTATTATGGCTTTTGATGAATGCACACCTTATCCCTGTGATTATCAGTATGCAAAAAGATCGATGCACATGACACATCGCTGGTTGGAGCGTTGTATTACGCATCTTAAAAAAACACCACTAAAATATAATTATAGTCAAACTTTTTTTCCGATTGTTCAAGGTAGTACTTACAAGGATTTAAGAAAACAATCTGCAGAATATATAGCATCTGTGGGTGCTGAAGGAAATGCAATTGGTGGTTTGTCTGTGGGAGAGCCGGCAGAAGAAATGTATGAAATGACAGCAGTCGTAACGGAGGTACTACCAAAAGATAAACCAAGGTATTTAATGGGGGTAGGAACTCCCATAAATCTTTTAGAAAATATCGCATTGGGAATTGATATGTTTGACTGTGTTATGCCTACCAGAAATGGTAGAAATGGAATGCTTTTTACTGCTTATGGATCTATTAACATTAAAAATAAAAAATGGGCTGACGATTTTTCCGAAATTGATTCCATGAATATTACATGGGTTGATACTGCCTACAGTAAGGCTTACTTAAGACATTTATTTACGGTAAATGAAATGTTAGGAAGACAAATAGCTACTATTCATAATTTAGGTTTTTATTTGTGGTTGGTTCGTGAAGCCAGAAAGCATATATTAGCAGGAGACTTTGGGGTTTGGAAAAATAAAATGGTTAAACAAATGGATAATAAGCTATAATAAATGCTGAGTATTCTTGATCGATACATACTGAAAAGATATATAGGGACTTTTACGCTATTATTACTGCTATTTATTCCCATTGGTATTACCGTAAATCTTGCAGAGAAAATCGATAAAATACTTCAAAACGAGGCACCCTTTTTAGAAGTTGTTGAATACTATATTTTTTTTACTATTTATTTTGCCAACCTACTATTTCCTTTATTTTTATTTTTATCGGTTATTTGGTTTACTTCAAAACTAGCAAACAATACTGAGGTGATTGCGTTTTTAAGCAGTGGTGTATCATACTACCGGTTTTTAAGACCTTATTTTATTGGTGCCACAATTGTTTGTATTGGAGCGTTAATTATGGGAATGTACCTAGCTCCAATGGCAAGCAAAGGGTTTAATGAGTTTATTTATAAATACATCAAAAAAAGTAAAAAAGATAGAACTCAAACCAATGTCTATCGACAAATAAATGATCAAGATTACATCTATGTAAGCTATTTTAATGTAAAAGATAAAACAGGAGAAAAATTTACATTAGAACATTTTAATGGTAATCAATTAGAATATAAAATTAAAGCCGATAAAATAGTTTTTAACGAAGCTGATAGTACTTATACTCTCTATAAATATTTAAAAAGAATCATCAATTCTAATGAAGATATACTTGAGTCAAAAGCAAAAAAAGATACTACTTTTAGTTTTGATTTAGAAGATTTAACACCCGTTGAATATATAGCTGAAACTTTAAATTATACCGAATTAAATTCTTTTATTGAAAGAGAAAAAAAGAGAGGATCTTCCAATATTAATAGGTACGAAGTGGTTAGGTATAAGCGATGGAGTTTGCCAATTTCTGCCTATATTTTAACAATAATTGCAGTTGCAGTATCTTCAATGAAACGTCGAGGAGGTATGGGAGTGAATTTAGCTATTGGTATTGGAATAGGAATGATCTTTATATTTTTTGATAAAATATTTGGAACCATGGCTGAGCAAAGTGATTTTTCTCCCATCGTAGCTACTTGGTTTCCTAATTTAGTCTTTGCTATTTTGGCAGTATATTTACTTCGTAATGCAAAACGATAAATTAATAAATTATTTACATTTACATTTCATAGTTTTTATATGGGGTTTTACAGCAGTTTTAGGAGACTTAATCACTATAGCTGCAGTTCCGTTAGTTTGGTTCAGGATGTTATTGGGTTCTATTTTTGTTCTCATTTATATCTGGTTTACTAAACGAAAGTTAAAAGTATCTTTAAAATCATTAGTAATATTTGCTCTTATTGGTTTTCTGATAGCTTTGCATTGGCTAGCATTTTTTAAGGCGGTTAAGGTATCTAATGTATCTATCACATTGGCAATGATGTCAACAGGCGCTTTTTTTACTTCATTGTTAGAGCCTATTTTTTTTAAAAGAAAAATAATTAAATATGAAGTGGTTTTTGGATTGATTGTTATTGTTGGTTTATATATAATTTTTAAGGTAGAAACAGCATATTTGACAGGAATCTTATTTGCTTTGTTGTCCTCTTTCTTAGGCGCTCTATTTTCTATATTTAACGGAATGGTTGTTAAAACTCATGATGCAACAATTATTTCTTTCTATGAATTATTTTTTGGAGTTGTATTTATTACCATTTTTATTTTTTCAACAGATGGATTTAATGTGTCATTTTTTGATTTATCAAGTACAGATTGGATTTATATACTCCTTTTAGCTTCTGTATGTACTGCATACGCTTTTATTGCAGCGGTTCACATAATGAAATGGATAAGCCCATACACTTTAATGCTAACCACTAACATGGAGCCTGTATATGGTATTATATTGGCCTTATTAATATTGGGAGATAAAGAATATATGAATCCTACGTTTTATTTAGGTGCTCTAATAATTTTAATGACCGTTATTGTGAATGGAATAATTAAAACAAGAAAAAAAGTTTGATTATTTACAAACTATATCCTTTATATTTGTGATTTAATAGTAATTAATTTTAATTAGATAGTATGGAATATCTTGACTTTGAATTACCCATTAAAGAGTTAAATGAACAATATGAAAAAGCGTGTGCTATTGGTACGGAGAGCGATGTTGATGTTTCTAACACTTGTGCGCAAATAAAAAATAAACTAGACGAAACAAAAAAAAATATTTATAAAAACTTAACTCCTTGGCAGCGTGTTCAGCTTTCTAGACATCCAAATAGACCCTACACTTTAGATTATATCAAAGCAATCTGTGGTGACAGTTTTTTAGAATTGCACGGTGATCGAAATTTTAAAGATGATAAAGCCATGATTGGTGGTTTAGGTAAAATAGGTGATCAATCCTATATGTTTATTGGTCAACAAAAAGGTTACAATACCAAAACTAGACAATATAGAAACTTTGGAATGTCCAATCCTGAGGGTTACAGAAAGGCGTTACGATTAATGAAATCTGCTGAAAAGTTTGGAATTCCTGTTGTTTGTTTTGTTGATACACCTGGTGCGTATCCCGGACTTGAAGCTGAGGAAAGAGGCCAAGGAGAAGCAATAGCAAGAAATATTATCGAAATGACACGTTTAAAAGTCCCTATAATTGTAGTAATTATTGGAGAAGGTGCTAGTGGAGGAGCTCTAGGTATTGGAGTAGGGGATCGAGTTCTGATGTTA
>JAAEPP010000087.1 GCA_024232495.1 Flavobacteriaceae bacterium | reverse complement strand
ATATGTAGAAGTGAGTTACCCCAACGATGAAATAGTAAAAGGAGAAGAGATTAGTCATAATTTTATCACAATTGGGGCCTTAAATTATAAGAATGGAAAACAGATGCTTGCTACTTCTTCAAATCATAGAGCAGCAAATGTTGATTTATTTTCTCCTGGTGTAAAGATTTGGTCGACAACTCCACTAGATACTTATGAGTATTTACAAGGAACATCAATGGCATCACCAAACGTTGCGGGACTAGCAGCCATGGTTCGCTCTTGTTATCCAAAACTATCCGCTAAACAAGTAAAACGAGTGCTAATGGACAGTGGATTAAGTGTTTCTGCCTCAGTAATCGTTGGTGGAGATGAATCTAATATGCGCCCATTTACTACTATCTCTAAATCTGGAAAAACAGTAAATTTATACAACGCGCTAATTTTAGCAAGCAAACTGTAATTACATGAAGTTAGTTTTAAATTTTATCTTTTTAATAGTATTTGGTGTGGTGTTTTCCCAAAACAACACGTCTTACTGGCAACAAAAAGCAGACTATAAAATAGCAATAGATTTAGATGTTGAAACCCACCAATATAAAGGTGTTCAAGAGCTAACTTACACTAACAACTCACCTGATACTTTATATCGGGTGTTTTATCATTTATACTTTAATGCTTTTCAGCCTGGGAGCGAAATGGATGTACGTTCAAGGAATATTGAAGATTCAGACAAAAGAGTTGGGGATCGTATTTCTAAATTATTACCCTCAGAAATTGGTTTTATAAAACCTCAACGATTAAAACAAGATGGGGTTCTTTTGTCTTTTGAAATTGCTGGAACTATATTAGAAGTTGAATTAAATACTCCTATTTTACCTAACAGGTCAACTGTGTTTACAATGGCCTGGGACGCGCAGATACCAGTTCAAATAAGGCGGTCGGGAAGAAATAACGCAGAAGGTATCGCATATTCTATGACACAGTGGTTTCCTAAAATAGCAGAATATGATTTTGAAGGTTGGCATGCGATACCATACATAGCGCGTGAATTTCACAGTGTCTGGGGAGATTACGATGTGCGAATAAAACTTGATGAAAACTATATTATAGGTGGCACTGGATATCTTCAGAATGGTGATAAAAAGGGCTTGGGTAAAAAATCTAGGGGAAACACCAGAACTTGGCATTTTAAAGCGCCAAATGTTCATGATTTTGCTTGGGCAGCGGATAAAGATTTTATCCACGACACCTTCACTGGGCCTAATGGGGTTATTTTAAACTTTTACTACAAAAACGATCCAGAAATTATTGAAAATTGGAAAAATCTACAAGAAAAAACAGCGCAACTATTGTCTTATTTTAATAAACATATTGGTGATTATCCTTATAAACAGTATTCTGTTATCCAAGGTGGTGATGGGGGTATGGAATATGCAATGTGTACTTTAATTACCGGTAAAAGAAAGCTAGGAAGTTTAATCGGCGTTACGGCTCATGAATTAGCTCACACATGGTTTCAATTTTTATTAGCAACAAACGAGAGTAAACACGAGTGGATGGACGAGGGGTTTACCTCCTACATTTCTAACCTAGCTATGAATGAAATAATGAAAGAAGGAAAAGACAATCCAAATTCAAACTCATACAGAGGATACAATTATATTGCTACTAGCGGTAAAGAGCAACCCCAGTCAACTCAAGCAGATCGTTATACGACCAATACTGGATACGGTATTGCCGCATATAGTAAAGGTGCTGTTTTTCTTTCCCAACTTGAATATGTAATAGGTAAAGATAATTTAAACAAAACACTGTTACGATATTATAAAGAATGGGCCTTTAAACACCCAACACCTAACGATTTTATAAGAGTTGCAGAAAAAGTGTCAGGCGCGGAATTAGATTGGTATTTGACGGACTGGACACAGACAACTAATACTATAGATTACGGCATCAAGAATATAGTTTCTGAAAAAGAAAAGACGACTGTAACTATTGAAAGAATTGGTTTAATGCCTATGCCAATAGATCTTAAAGTGACTTATGAAGACGGTACAACGGGTAGCTTTTACATTCCATTACAAATGATGCGAACCAATAAGCCAAACCCGCGACTTAGTGAAAGTTGGACTGTTTTACCAGACTGGGCTTGGGCTTACCCAAACTACTCCTTTGTTCTTAAAAAAAATAAGAAAATTAAAAGTATTGTAATTGACGCCTCTGGCTTAATGGCAGATATTAATTTAGAAAATAATACTTACGATTTAAAATAATTGTTGAAAAGTTTTCTCACAAAACTAATACGCCAAAGAAACAGGAAGTAGAATTCGGATAGATTTAGATATTGGCTTCTAATTTATTACTGATACTCTCCCTTATTTCATACATTTACCAACATGAATTTTAGTTTTCCAAAATCTGAAAAACTTAAGAGTAAAAAGGCAATTAAGCTTCTTTTTGCAGAGGGTAAAACTTTTACTAAATATCCTATAAAGTTGTTTTATCTTCCAATAGAAAGTAGTAGTAAAACAAAGGCAGCATTTTCAGTTCCAAAACACAATTTTAAAAAAGCTGTGACTCGAAATCGTATAAAAAGACAACTAAGAGAGGTATATCGTCATCAAAAACATTTGTTAAAAAATGATGGTGATTTTAAGTATTTGTTGTTCTTTTTATATATTGGAAAAGAAAATTCAGCTTATACCGCCATTGATAAATCGTTTATTAATGTACTTAAAAAAATGAAAAAATGAAAAAGAACATTCTTATTCCTTTTCTTGCTTTAGGCATTTTACTTGCGACGGTAAGTTTTAAAAAAGATTTTTTTGAAATCGCTAAGCAAATTGAAATATTCACAACGCTTTTTAAAGAGTTAAATATGAATTATGTGGATGAAACCACCCCTTCAGATTTAATGAATAAAGCCATAAAAGGGATGTTGGAAGATTTAGATCCTTATACGGTTTATTGGAACGAACAAGAAGTAGAAGATGCTCGTATTAACAATTCTGGTATGTATACAGGAATCGGAGCTACTGTAAGAAATAAAGATAACAAGATGGTTATCATTGAACCTTTTAAAGGATTTCCAGCAGATATTGCTGGATTAAAAGCAGGAGATGAAATAATCACTATTAATGATATTAATATAAAAGAACATGAAGGAGATTCAAGCGAGTTATTAAAGGGAATGGCAGATACAAAAGTAAATCTCACTTATTTACGTCAGGGAAAAAAAGAAGAAACTTCTTTAATAAGAGGAGCAATTGATGTACATGCGGTTACTTTTTATCAGTTGATAGGTGACGATATAGGTTATATTGTCTTATCTAAATTTAATAAAAAAACTACTAAAGAAACAAAGGCAGCCCTAACAGACTTAAAAAGTCAAGGTGCAACAAAACTAATATTAGATTTGAGAGGTAATCCTGGCGGATTATTAACAGAGGCTGTAAATATCGTGAATTTATTTGTGCCAAAAGGCGAGCCTATTGTAACCACAAAATCGGCTATTAAAAAGTACAATAAAACCTATAAAACTCAGAAGCCTGCATTAGATACCGAAATTCCCTTAGTAGTATTGGTTAACGGACGCAGTGCATCCGCAAGTGAAATTGTTTCTGGTGGTTTACAAGATTTAGACAGAGCAGTCGTAATTGGGGCGCGTAGTTTTGGAAAAGGCTTGGTACAGCGTCCTAAGAAACTTACCTACGGAACTCAATTAAAAGTAACAATTTCTAGATATTATACACCAAGCGGACGATGTATACAAGCATTGGATTATTGGAATCGTGATGAAAATGGCGATCCTGTTCGAGTTGATTCCAAAGAATATAATTCGTTTCAAACAAAAGGCGGAAGAACAGTTTATGATGGGGGTGGCATTATGCCTGATATCGAATTAGAATCTGGGAAATTCAGTCCAATTACAACGGCTTTACTCAAAGATCAAGCGATTTTTGATTATGCTACAACCTATTATTATTCAAATGAATTAAAAGATTGGAAAAACTTTAAATTTTCTGAAAATGATTTTCAAGACTTCTTAAGTTTTTTAAAAAACAACGATTTTGAATACGAAACAGAATCTGAAAAATTATTTTCTGTTGCTTTACGTAAGGCAGAAAGTGAATATTTAGAAAAAGAAGTTTCTTCAAGTTACCAGCAATTAATGACTGCGGTAGACAAAGCAAAAGAAAAAGCCTTGACTGAAAAGAAAGAAGAAATTAAAACTTTAATAAGCGATGAAATATTAAAACGATATTTCTATCGGGAAGGTATGCATAAGTACCATTTAAACCATAGTCCTGAAATAATAGAAGCGGTTTCTGTTCTTAAAAACGAATCGAGGTATCAGAAAATATTAAAATAGAATATGGAAGAATTTTTAGCGTATTTTGAGCATTTATCAACCTGGATTAAAGGAGCTTGGATTCTTTTTTTTCTTATATTTTTCTGGATTATTGAAGGATATTATTCTTTTTATAAAAGTAATTTTAATAAATGGAAGCATGCAAAAACAAATTTATTGTTATTGATATTTGTTATTTTAATTAATTCATTTTTTGGAATTTTCTTAACTTTTATAGATATCTGGTTAAAAAAAACGGAGTTTGGTATTCTTAATATACTGGATACTGTTCTTTGGAAAAAGGTAATTTTATCTATTATAATTCTTGATTTTACCTCTCAATATTTTATTCATTTTTTATTACATAAAGTAAGGTGGATGTGGCGATTACATTTAGTACACCACACAGATAAAAATGTTGATGTAACCACAGGAACAAGACATCATCCTTTTGATTTTTTAATACGCGAGTGTATGGCGTTGTTAGTGGTTATCATTATGGGAATGCCGGTGTCTTTTTATTTTTTTTATAGAATGATAACTATTCCTTTTACTTATTTTAATCATGCAGATATCTCATTACCTCTTTGGTTGGATAAAGGGTTGAGTTACTTCATCGTATCTCCAAATATGCATAAGTTTCATCATCATTATCAACAACCTTGGACAGATAGTAATTTTGGGAATGTTCTATCTATTTGGGATAGATTATTTGGTACTTTTACATATAAAGATCCAAAAAAAATAAAATATGGTTTAGACTCTTCAAACCACACAGATGATGAAAATTTTATTTTTCAGTTAAAAGTTCCTTTTAATAAGAATGAAATTAAATCTATTCCAAAAAAATAAGTAATTAGTTTTTTATCATTTCTATATGTGGTATTCCATCTTCTAAATATTCGTTTCCAACACTATAAAAACCAAGATTATTGTAAAAAGATATTAAGTGTGACTGCGCAGATATTATGATAGTTTTAGTTTGAAAAAGTTTTTCAATTGTTTTAACAGAATGAATCATAATTTGATTACCTCTTTTTAATTTCCTTTCATTTTTTTTTACAACAACTCTTCCTATTGAAGCTTCTTTAAAATAATCACCAGGCTTAAAACAACGGGTATAAGCAACTATTTTATTTTTAACAACTCCGATAATGTGAATCGCTTTTTTATCTTTTCCATCAATATCTTGGTAAACACAATTTTGCTCCACCACAAAAACTTCTGAACGTAATTGTAAAATTTGATATAATTCTTTAGTTGTTAATTCTGAAAAAGTTTTAAAACTTACCTTCATTTAAATATTATAATTAAAGACAACTAATTTTATCCACTCTTTTTTGATGTCTACCACCTTCAAAGTTTGTATTTATAAAAATTTTAACCATGGCAATTGCTTGTGGTATACTAGTATATCGTGCTGGAATGCTTAATATATTAGCATTATTATGTAATCTGGCTAATTCTGCAATTTCCTTTGTCCAACAAAGTGCCGCTCTTACTTCTTGATATTTATTAGCAGTCATAGCAGCTCCATTACCAGAGCCACAAATAATGATACCGAAATCTACTTTACTACTAACAACATCACATGCAACAGGGTGAATAAAATCTGGGTAATCAACACTTTCGTTAGTGTCAGTACCATAATTAAAAATTGTAATTTTTTTAGAATTTAGGAAATTTACTATAGCTTCCTTATAAGCAGGTCCAGCATGATCATTTCCAATAGCTATTTTCATAAAAATTAATTTTATTATTAATAAATAAATACATCGTATAAATTTAATAAAATATAAAAGAGCACCATACTTTGTATATATGTTTTTTAATAAACTGTTAACTTCTGTTTATATATTTATTAAAAATAATTTTTGATACTATTTAAATTTATTCTATTAGTTTTTTTTAAAAGATTTTCCAATTAAAATAATCACTAAGTTTAAACAAGTTATTTATTTATTTATAGCTTTTTTTAACTTTTATTAATAAATAATTTATTAATAATAACTTACTTATAATACTATTAACAGTTGTTAATTATAAACACTATTTATCTAGTTTTCAATAAATAAAATGTTTTATATATGTTTATATATTGATAATAAAATTAATTAATTAAATATAAAAATAAATTACAAAAAAGTTATTCTACATATTAACACCCTATAATATAAACCATTTCTTTTTAAAATTAATTAAATAAAATAATAGTATATATTGTAATTGTTAATAAGTGAAATTATTATAAATATTAAACGATTTCTAATTTAGAAGTGTTATTTAATTCTTTAATTATTTGAATTGCTCTCTCTTTATCCTTTTGATGTACCTGAAGTCTAATTCCTCCAAAAGCATTAGAATGAAATGGCATAACGTTAATAGCTGTTTCGTTTAAAAAAATAAAATTAATATGAGAGCGTTCTAATAATAATTTAAGAACAGCATACTCACTTGGATACGTATATCGAGCTATTGTTATAAAATCTTTCAATTCATTAAAGTTTTAACAATACTAAGATAATCATTTATTAATATCCCTATAAAATTATAAACATTACATTTACCATTATTAAAATTTAAAAATGTCGAGAAGAAAAAAGAGTAGAAAGAAATCAAGCAATTCAAATCTTACCCAAAGTATACTAACTGCATTAAGAAAACAAAATGCAAAACCAATAAATTATAAACAAATAGCTTCTATTTTAGGTATTAGAGATACTAGTACTAGAAATTTATTAATTAAAAAATTAAAAAAACTTCAGTCTGAAGAAAAAATAGAAGAATCATCCAGAGGAAAATATATAATAAAAGCTTCAAAAAATTATTACACTGGTATAGCAGATGTAACTTCCAGAGGACAAGCTTATATTGTAATAGACGATTTAGAGGAAGATATTTTTGTTAATCAAAAAAATATAAACCATGCTTTACATGGTGATACTGTTGAAGTTTATATTTTTAAAAGAAATAGAGGTGGAAAACCAGAGGGGGAAATTACTAAGATTTTAGAAAGAAAGAAAACAGACTTTGTTGGAGTAATTAAGATTCAAGAACGATTCGCTTTTGTTGAATGTCAGGATATAAAAATGTATACTGACATATTTGTATCTAAAGAAAATATAAACAATGCTAAAAATGGTGATAAAGTACTAGTAGAAATTGAAAGTTGGCCTGAAAAGGCAGGATCACCTTATGGTAAAGTAATTAAAACACTAGGAAAACCAGGAGAGCATAATACTGAAATACATTCTATTTTAGCACAATTTGGTTTACCGTATGAATTTGATAAAGAAGTAGAAGATTATGCTAACAATATAGATACCACAATAAAAGAAGAAGAAATAAAAAAACGCCGTGATATGCGCGGTGACTTAACTTTTACAATCGATCCAAAAGATGCTAAAGATTTTGATGATGCTTTGTCTTTTAAGGATTTAAAAGATGGTACTTATGAAATAGGTATCCATATAGCTGATGTTTCTCATTACTTAATCCCAGGAACTATACTAGACGATGAAGCCTACGAGCGTGCAACTTCAGTTTATCTTGTAGATAGAGTAGTACCAATGCTTCCTGAAGTATTATCAAATAACGCTTGTTCTTTAAGACCAAACGAAGAAAAGTTTACTTTTTCAGCGGTATTTAAAATAAATAATAAAGCTGTAATTATTGATCAATGGTTTGGAAGAACAGTTACTTATAGTGACGCACGTTTTGCTTATGAAGAAGCTCAATTTATTATTGAAAAAGAAAAAATAAATGAAATAAAGCCTATAAATATTCCCTCTGATATTTCTATTACTGGAAAAACATATAAAGTACAGAACGAAATTTCTAAAGCTATTTTAAAATTAGATGAATTAGCTAAAATATTAAGAAGAAAAAGAATGAAACAAGGAGCTATTTCTTTTGATAAAGTAGAGGTAAAATTCCACCTAGATAAAGACAATAATCCAGAAGGAGTCTATTTTAAAGAAAGTAAAGATGCTAATAAATTAATAGAAGAATTTATGTTATTAGCAAATAGAAGTGTTGCTGAATTTATAGGAAAACAAAGCATAAAAAAAACATTTATTTACAGGGTTCATGATGAACCTGATGATGAGAAAATTGCGGCTTTACAAAATATTATTAGACAATTTGGATATAAAATAGATACTAGAGATCGAAAAACAACTTCTAACTCTTTAAATAATTTATTAAAAGACGTTCAAGGTAAAAAAGAACAAAACTTAGTAGATACACTTGCAATACGCTCTATGAGTAAGGCGGTTTATACTACAGAAAATATTGGTCACTACGGATTAGCTTTTGATTATTATACACATTTTACCTCACCTATTAGGCGTTATCCAGATGTTATGGTCCACCGACTTTTGCAATTCTATTTAAATAAAGAAAATAGCGCAAATAAAGATCAATTTGAAGAAAAATGTAGACACAGTAGTGAAATGGAAGGTTTAGCAGCCCAAGCTGAACGAGCTAGTATTAAATACATGCAAGTAAAATATATGTTTGATCATCAAGATCAAAACTTTCTAGGTGTAATTTCTGGTGTGACCGATTGGGGAATTTATGTTGAAATTATTTCTAATAAATGTGAAGGAATGATCAGACTACAAGATATGAAAGATGATCATTATACTTTCTATAAAGAAGAATTTGCAGCTGTTGGTGCCCGAACCAAAAATAGTTATCAGCTCGGAGATGAAGTTTATGTACAAGTCAAAAATGCAGATTTAGTAAAAAAACAACTAGATTTTAAAATGTTAGGGCATAAAAAAGAATTCATAACTAATTAACCGTTGGTTTTTCTTTCACCAATCATTACGTAATGATTTTGTATTTTTACAAACGTATGTTTGATGGTTTATTATATGCTGCTTTTTATGGATTTATACTAGCCTTTGCTATAGGTCCAGTTTTTTTTACTCTTATAGAGACTAGTATCACTAAAGGAATAAAGGCGGCTATCTTTTTTGATTTAGGCTCTTTATTTTCCGATGTAGTTTTTATTATTATTGCATTTTATGGAACTAATAAGTTATTAGATAAACTAAAAGACGATCCAGCATTATTAGTATTTGGTGGTATGATATTAATCGCTTTTGGCTCGATATCATATATACGCACTTCTAAATCCTTTATAAAAATTGTTAGAGAACATTATTCGGTCGCTACAAAAAAAAACCATGGAGGTCTTTTTCTAAAAGGGTTTTTATTAAACTTTGTAAATTTTGGAGTATTAGCAGGATGGATTGCAACGATTATTATTGCACAAGCCGTAACCACTCATAAAAACGGAGTATTATTCTTCTTAGCCACTGTAATGATTACACTATTCATAACTGACTTGTTAAAAATTATTTTAGCAAAAAAACTAAAAAGCAACTTAACACCGCGTTTTATTATAAAAACAAAAAAATTGGTAAGTATTTTAATTATTGGTTTTGGAGTTTTATTGTTAATACAAGGAGTTTTCCCAGATAATATTCAAGAAGGATTGGAGTATATTCCTAAAACCAATAAAGGTTTAGAATAAAAAAAATAGCTTCAAATTAACCAACTGCTTATGAAAACACATATACTAAATAAAAAAAACTTCAGAGAATTCTGAAGCTTTTTAGAGGCGTCGAGCGGATTCGAACCGCTGTAAGAGCTTTTGCAGAGCCCGGCCTAGCCACTCGGCCACGACGCCCTAGTTATTAGTAGGCAAATATACTATAAAGTTCAATTTTTTCAATTAAAAACTAACTTATCTTTTAGCGCTCAAAGTTACACTCACCTCTGCTACATCACCACCTATAGGTGGGTTCACTTTTGCTACTGTTACTTTTACGTAATTTACTAACGGTGCTTTAATAAATATCCTATCAATAATACGTTGCCCTACGTGTTCTAACAATTTGGATCGAATTTCCATTTCTTCCACTACAATCTTTTGTAAGACCACATAGTCAATAGTATCTTTTAATTCGTCACTTTTAATAGCTTTATTTAAATTTCCTCTAACTGAAAGGTTTACTAAATAATCAGAACCAATCTGCCCTTCTTCTAGCAAACAACCATGAAAAGCATAAATTTTAATATTTTTTAATCGTATCGTGCTCATTTCAACTATTTTTGTAAAGTTACAAATCCTTAATTTACTGTTAAGGTATTTGATTATAAAATTTGATCCTAAACATGTCAGAAAAACCAGCAGCTCTTAATTTTATTGAGCACATCATAGAAGAAGATTTAACGAACGGAATGTCAAAGGAAGACCTACGTTTTCGTTTTCCGCCTGAGCCAAATGGTTATTTACATATTGGACACACCAAAGCTATAGGAATTAGCTTTGGACTGGGCGAAAAATATCAAGCTCCTGTCAACCTTCGTTTTGATGATACGAATCCAGCAAAAGAAGAACAGAAATATGTAGACGCCATCAAAGAAGATATTGCTTGGATGGGTTACCAGTGGGATCAAGAAGTATATTCATCCGACTATTTTCAAACTTTATACAATTGGGCAATTAGTTTCATTAAAAAAGGATTGGCTTATATAGATTCTCAATCGAGTGATGACATGAGACTACAAAAAGGATCTCCAACACAGTT
>JAAEPP010000086.1 GCA_024232495.1 Flavobacteriaceae bacterium | reverse complement strand
AGATATTAATTTTTCCCTCCGACATAAAATCCAGTGTTGGGCACCTTTCTCCAAGAGTATACAAAAGAAAATGATCTGCATTCCTTTTTCTCCATTTTTTCGTTGAGGATTGCATAGGCCTTGTGATAATATGTTAAAAGCTTTTAAATTACAAGTCAGCACTCGTAAGTAACCAGTAATTAATGTAACCAAAATGTCCGTCCGACATATTTTTGAACAGACAACGTCAGACCTCAACAGTCTCGTTTTTATTTAAGGAAAATTTTACCCCCGACTGCTTTATTATAAACATAGAGTTTTGAATTATTCACGATCAGACGATTCTTGGCATCATTTTCTTCTGTTTTTTCTATGCCTATTAATAATATGTCGGACGGACATAGATTTTCAAAATGAAAACATTCGTGTGTGCAATCCCGTAGACAATTTTTCTTGTTATTAATGAAAAGGCAATCACATTTGGAGATAAGAAAGATTACTGATAAATACTGAATGCAGTCAGCGTCTCAGAAAAAAAACTTTCCCCGTTTATTTTTATGTCGGACGGACATCATACTGCTTTGAAATCTCATCTCTCTGTTGTAGTAAGAGCAAGAACTTAAAAATTTTAGCTCTGAACTAAGAATAGTAAGTCATGTATAGTAAAAAGAAGATGGTTCATACTGCGTAAATGAAATCTCTCTTTTCCTTAAAAAATGATTGTCCGTCCGACATACGATTTTCAATGAGTGTCAGCTACTTTAGCTGATTTTTTGGAAGT
>JAAEPP010000085.1 GCA_024232495.1 Flavobacteriaceae bacterium | reverse complement strand
GCTTCCAAAAGCTTGTTCAAATAATTCTGGGTACTCTGAAGTGGCTTGTAATGTGGCAACTACATTTGGCCAAGAATTATTCATTTCTATAGGATTTTCTATAGGACCGTTTACTTGATCTTCAATACTGGAGGCACTTCCGTCCCAAAGAAAATTATTTTGAAAATACCACGCTAAGTTAACTATTGGCATGGCATTACGGGTTCCCATTTCACCGGTAATACCTGTGCTAAACCGATTGGGATCGGTAAACGAATTTTCTGCCAAATGACAATTAGCACAAGCTTGGGTACCGTCGTTAGACAACAATGGTTCGTAAAATAATTTTCTACCTAGAGCGATTCCTTCTAGTGTTTGAGGATTGTCGATTGGAATTAGAGGAGGTAGAAGAAAAGTGTTAAATAAAGGAGGTATTTCTAAATTTACAGGTGTTGGCGCATAACTACTACTCTCGTCCGAGCTTGAACAAGACAGAAGAAAACATGCAATCAATAAAGTTTAAAAATACCTCATTTATCATTATTAATTAATCTCCAAGATAAACCGAAAATACGGATTGCCCATTTTGGTTCATTCTTTTTTGGGCATTATAGTTCCCCATTAAACCGGTGTTAAATTCATTTAAGTCCCAGGTGTTAGGGTTTTTAAACCACTCTGCTAAATTCATTTTTACGTCGATAACAGTATTGCTATTGATAGATAAATTTTCAGCAGTAACGGTGATAAAGTTTTGTTCAAATACACCATCACTTACTTTGGCAGTTCCATTGTGATAATTAAAAACAGGATCGTCTCCAATATCAGGGTTTTCATAGGTGCCATCAAATTGCATAAAGTGGTAACCACCACCTAGCATTCCAGGCCAATTCCAAGTTACACTATTAAGATCTTCGTAAGCTCCGTCCATATTATCTTCTTCATTAAATCCATACACAAAACTTATTTTTGTATAGGTTCCTGGTGGTACAACAATATTAGTTGCATAGTTAAGGGTACTGTTATCTGAGAGATCAACTAGATTGTAATCGTTGGTTCCAGCGATTGATATTTCATCTCCTGTGCTATTGGTCAATATTATTTTTGAAATTAAATAACGAAGTCTTGTGATTTTTAAGACCTCTCCGCTTTCGTTTGTATACTCTGTAATTCCGATGTCGTCAGAACTTACGTTTTCACCATCCCAATTGTGAGAATGAGAAACTGAAATCAGAAATTGCGGCGCATTGTTATCATCATCAGAGTCACAAGCCCAAAAAGCAATTAATAGAGTTAGGAGAAAGGCAATTTTTTTCATTTTTTTTTAGTTTTAAATTGTTGTTAGATTCTTTATTTGTTACTTATAAAACATCTTTAATGTAAATTACCCTAAAAATGTTTCTGTATTTTTTTATCTCATTTTAAAGATTAAGATATCTTTATTACCCTTATTAAGTGGAATGTCAAAATCATTGCTTAGGGTACTTCCTACAAATACAATTTCATTATTCGAGGTTCCCGTTACATTGTTTCCAAAATCAATATCTGAGCCACCAATATTGGTTTCATATTCTAGAGCGCCGTTTTCATTGACAATAAGTAACCAGGCATCGTTTGCTCCATAGTTATTATTAGCATCTCCACTAGTACTTCTTGAACTTCCTGCAACTGCAAATGATCCATTGCCTAGATTCTTGACACCTCTGGAGGTGTCAAATTCAGCTCCACCAAACGATTTTTCCCAAAGTATCGATCCATTGGAAGCATTAATTTTAACAATCCAAATATCTCCACCACCTTTTGGGTTAGATACATCTCCACCAAGAGATCTTGATTCTCCAGATAGTAGGTAGTTTCCATCGTCAGCCCTGGCAATTGAAAATGCTCTATCAGTTTCAAAACCTCCATAGGATTGCTCCCAAACTTTCTCTCCAGTTGCACTCAGTTTTATAACCCAAAAATCATCTGCACCTATTGCATTAGAAATGTCAAAGTCAGGACTATCAGAAACACCGATCAATAAAAATCCACCATCATCGGTTTCAATAGCGTCTTTATTTAAATCTGCTTGAGTTCCACCAAAATAACGACGCCAGATTTTATTACCGTCTGCGTCCATTTTAATACCCCAGTAATCACCTAAACTGTGTTGATTGGCTCTTGAATTTTGATTATTATTGGCAACATCGTTTCCTTCCCCATTACTACCACCTTCACCCACTTGTAAGGTGCCGGAAGCAAAATATCCGCCGTCGGTGGTTGGAATAACTTTATAGGCTTGGTCTTGACCAACAAATCCAAATGATTTTTCCCACTGGATTTCACCTTGGCTATCAACTTTTACAATCCAATAGTCTTGAAAACCTGCATTTTCAGAAACATCACCGTCAAAACTTGAAGTATACCCGGAGATAATGTACCCTCCGTCATTGGTTTTGGATAAGCTTGTTGCTTGATCGTTTTGACTACCTCCATAGGTTTTATCCCAGATTTTGTCTCCACCTTGATTTAGTTTTAATAACCAATAATCTTGGTCTGGATTAATTTTACCTGTAATATCTCCATCGGTGCTATTAGTGAATCCCAACACGACATATCCACCATCGTCAGCTTCTACGATATCGATTGCATCGTCTTCGTTAGTGCCTCCAAATGTTTTGACCCAAACTAATTCTCCATCGAAAACGGACTCTTCCGGAACCCCGGAGTTTGAATCATCGCCAGTACAAGCAATAAGAATGTAGGCAGATAAAAATAGTATTAGATATCTTTTTCTTTTAAAAAAATCCATAATTCACCAATTTGTGAATGATATATATGTAGTTAACCTTTATTTGTTGATTGAATTACTTTACAATCAATCTTTTTGTGGTTGAGCTATTAATTTTTACTAGGTAGATTCCAACATTTAAGCTGCTAATGTCGATGTTTTTAGACAATAGGTTATCGCTGTCAATACTTATAATTTGTTGCCCTAAAACATTAAATATCTCAATTTTCGAAATTGGATTGTTATTGGATTGAATCCTTAAATTATTTTTAGCTGGGTTAGGTATAAGATTAAAATTACTTGATTCAAAATCAGCATTATTTAATCCACTTTCTCTAACTAAAGTAAATCCATTAGTTCCAGAGATAACAATATTCTGGCTTTCAAAAAAGGGATAGACATTCCAAGAGCCATTATAATTAGCATTATCATTTTGAGGATAAGTATCAAAATAAATATCTGCTGTCATTTCTTGATTTTCAATATTACTAATATCTACTACGCGTAAACCAGAAGAATAATTTGAAAGGTAGTAACGATCGCCTATCACATAGCCATTGTGATCTACTGAGCTAGTCTCACTAAAATACTCCATGTGTACCTGAATGTTATCTAAATCGGATACGTCAAATACAACCGTCCGGGTATTGAAACCAAAATCAAATTCGTCACCTTCATCACCAAGTAGTAAATATTTACGATCATCAGTTAACCAACTTTGATGTGTGTAATCAGTACTTGAGTAGGATACGGATGCTATTTGAATTGGATTGGATTTATCTGTAATATCAACAATTTCAACATGGTCTTCGTTGGAACCAAAAAATATTTCTTTTCCAGTATAATCGGTATCTGGACCGTCGTAAACGATCACCTGTGCATCGTGAGTATAACCACCTGCTGAATATCCTCCTTCAAGAAAGGGATTCAAAGGATCTTGTATATTAATCATGTGAGGTCCTCCTCCAAAAGTATTATCTCCTACACTAAAAGCATAACCGGTTTCTTCATTAATCACAATATTATGGGAAGCACCAAAGCCAGGATAATGAGCATCTTCGGTAAAGGTTTCAGGCGGAGCAGCAACAGTTCTTAATCGTGTTAGATCAAATACTTGCATTCCATGACCACCTGCCTCACTAACAATGAATGCATGATCTTGGTATACTTTTATGTCTCTCCAAACTGTAGATGAGGTATGGGTTGGTAGTTTACCTAAATATATGGGATTAACTGGATCAGAAATATCGATAAAGGCAGTCCCATTGTCCAAACCTACTAAGGCATATTCTGTACCGTCCTCAGGGTCTGTCCAACCCCAAGAATCATTTCCTTCACTAGCATCCATTTCTTCAAGTGAAATGTGAGATTGTAAATCAAAACCATTACAAGGGTAGTTGAGTGCAAAACCATTTTCACAGGGAGTTTGCCCAAAATTAAAAAATGGGGTAAGTGTTGCGAATAGAAATAAGTATATTTTTTTCATAGTTAATTATTAAGTGACAAATGTAATTATTTAATGTTGTTATGTATAAAATTTAACAGTTATTAAACATTATAACATAAACTACTATTAAATAAACAACTGTATAGTCGCTAGACCCTACTTTTCTTGTAGTTATTTTTATATTACAACATTACTATCTCACTATAATATGTTTGAAATTTTGGGCAGACTATTAAAATTTTACAACTTTTGAGGTAAACAGATTGTTTATATTAAGAATGTAAATTCCATTTGAAAAACTATCCAAATTTATAGCAACAGTTGATTTGGAATTGAACAATTGATCAGTTAGTTTTTTTCCATTTAAATCGTAAATTTTTATATTTAGTATTGGAATTTCACTTGATTGAACATTCAATATATCAGTGTGGGAATTCAATGCCACTTCAAATGACTCAGAAGTTGTATTTATTATTGATAGTGCAGAGGACTTTACTAAAAAGAAACCTTCTCGATCACTTATAACAATATTACCACTTTCAAAGTATGGATACGTACTCCAAATCCCCTCATAACCTGCAAAATCATTTAAAGGATGACTATCAAAATAACCAAGTTGTGTCATGGTACCGGTTTCAATTTCAGAAATGTCAATAACTCTCAATCCAGCAGCGTTGTTAGCAAGATAAAAAACATCTTCTTTTATATAACCGTTGTGGTCAGTTGCAAGGGTAGGCCCTGTGTAATCAAACGAATGGCTTGGATTATCTAGATCAGAGATGTCTAAAATGATTGTTTTTGTATTAAATCCAAAGTCTATTTCATCGGCTTCATCTCCTAAAATATAATATTTAAAATCGTCGGTTATCCATCCCTGGTGGGTATACGAAAAATTGGTGTATGATATATCTGCAATATGTTGAGGATTGTCCTTATCGGTTACATCTACAATTACCACACGGTCTTCATTACTGCCTACATAAATTTCTTTTCCAATATAGTCGGTATCGGGGCCATTATAATTTTTTATATGCGCATCGTGGGTATATCCATCAGCAGAATATCCGCCGGCTGCAGTTGGGCTTAAGGGATCTGAAATATCAATGAAATGGGCACCACCGGCATAGGTATTATCCCCCAAACTATAGGCAAAACCAGTTTCCTCATTAATCGCAATATTATGTGAAGCTCCAAATCCATCGTAATGAGCATCTTCTGTAAAATTTTCGGGCGGATTGGGTACATTTCTTAGTCTTGTTAAGTCAAAAACTTGCATGCCATGATTACTAGCCTCACTTACAATAAAAGCATGATTTTGATATACTTTTATATCTCTCCAAATACTTTCTCCTGTGTGGGAAGCTAATTTTCCTAAGTAAACAGGGTTTATTGGATCTGATATATCAATAAAAGCCGTACCATTTTTTAAGCCCATAATGGCGTATTCGTTTCCATCATCAGGATCGGTCCACCCCCAAGAATCATTTCCTCTTATGCCATCCATTTCTTCTAACGAAATAAAAGATTGTAAATCGTAGCCATCACATGGGTAATCTCCAGCCATCCCGTTTTCACATGGTGTTTGAGCAATGAGATTTATTGAAAATAACGTGATAAGAGAAATACGGGCTAAAACATTCATTTTTTTAATTTTTAATCAATTTTTTGGTGACTTCATTATTAATGGTCATGAAATAGATTCCATTTGAAAAATTCGAAATATCAAGTGTTTTTGTTTCTGAATTTATAGTGTTAATATCAAGAATTTGCTTTCCATTGATGTCAAACACGCTAATAGAGGTTAATAAATCAGTTTTTGAATTTATAGTCACCATATTTGACGAGGGATTTGGATAGACGCTCAATCCATTATTTAATTCATTATCGTTTAATCCAAAAATTGGTACTTCTAGTTCAAATGAGCACATATTTTCATTTCCTGAACTGTCTGTTGTTGTAAATGTAACGGTATAACTTCCCATGCCAAGAATAGTTCCCGCGGCTGGATCTTGTACAACTGTCAAATTATCCGAACAGTTATCGGTAGCCGTAACTTCATTATTAGCTACGTAATCAGATAAGATTACGGTACCATCTGGACCAGCTTCTATAAATTGATCATCAGGACATGTAATCACAGGGGCTAAATTATCCTCAACAGTAATTATTGCTACACAAGTATCAACATTTTCAGAAGGATCAGTTACTGTTAAAGTAACTTCGTTATCTCCAATATTCGAACAGTCAAAGGTGTTTATATCAATTGTTACGGTATAAAAACCACTATTATCAGAGGAACCTCCATCTACATCATCTCCAGAAATAGTTATAGATCCATTTTCATCTAATTCTACAGTAAAATCTTGACAAACTGCTATAGGGTTTTCATTGTCAACCGTATCAATAATAGTAATTTCAACGGTTGTATTTTCTGAATTTCCTGAAGAGTCTGTCCCTTCTAGAATAGCATCATATACTCCTACAGTTGTAAATATATCTGGTGATAAAGTTAAGGTTTCAATAGAACAATTATCAAAACTACCATTATCAACCTCAATAGCTAAAACAGTAACCGAAGGGTTGCCGTCTAGATTTACTGTAATATCTTGTCCAATTATAGTCGGTGGAGTAATATCTTCAATAGTAACAATTGCGACACAAGAAGCCGAATTTCCTGCCGCGTCAAACACAGTTAAAATCACTTCATTGTCTCCTATTTCGTTACAAGTGAAGGTACTTATACTTATTTCAAAGGATGTAATTTCAACATTATCAGAGGACCCTCCATCGAGAGTATCTGCAGTAATTGTCACTAATCCATTTTCATCTAATTGAGCCGTAAAGTTTTGACATACTGCTATGGGATTTTCTGAATCTACAGTATCAATAATAGTAATTTCAACAGTTATATTTTCTGAATTTCCTGCGATATCAGTTCCTTCTAAAACAGCTTCAAAAATTCCAGTGGTATCGAAAGTATTTGGACTTAACGATAGGTTGGCAATGGAACAATTATCAAAACTGCCATCATCGACTTCAGCGGCAGATACGTTTACCGAAGGATTGCCGGCTAAATCAGCTGTAATATTCTGCCCAATCACAGTTGGTGAAATAGTATCTAAAACTGTAACGATCGCATCACAAGAAGCTGAATTTCCTGCCTCATCAAATACCGTTAAAATTACGTCATTATCTCCTAGTTCGTCACAAGTGAAAGTGCTCAAATTCAATTCAAATGAAGTAATTCCAACATTGTCTGAAGAGCCTCCATCAATCGTTTCTGCAGTAACCGTCACCGTACCGTTATCGTCTAGTTCGACTGTTATATTTTGACAAACGGCTAGCGGACTTGTCGAATCTACTGCGTTTGATTTAACCAGAAAAAAACCACCCCCTGAATAATTAGAAATTACAATATTACCACTTTCAAAGTAAGGATATACATTCCAAGCTCCTGAAAAATTTGCAGAATTGTTGGAGGGAAAGGTGTCAAAATAACCAAGCTCACTTATGTTTTGGTTTTCTAGATCACTAATATCAAATACTCGCATTCCTGCAGTATAATTGGCTAAATAATATTTATTGTTTTTGGTATATCCGTTATGATCTATCGCGGATGTTGTTCCAAAATAATCAAATTCAAATTGAGGATTATCAAGATCAGAGAAATCAAAAACAATGGTTTTTGTATTAAATCCAAAGTTTTGCTCATCCAATTCGTCACCGAGGATAAAGTAGTTTAAATCTTCCGACAACCACCCTTGATGAGTGTAAGAGTCATTGGTATAAGTTGCATTGGCGATTAATAAGGGATTCGACTTATCAGTAACATCTACAATTGTAACAAAACTTTCGTTGGATCCAATGTAAATTTCTCTTCCGGTGTAATCTGTATCAGGGCCATTATAGGTGATAACTTGCGCATCGTGGGTGTAACCACTACCGGCATAACCCCCTTCTCCAACTGGATTTAAAGGGTCTTGAATATTGATAAAATGTGCACCTCCACTATAATCCGCTCCAACTCCATAAGCATATCCAGTTTCTTCATTGATAACGATATTATGTGCGTCTCCAAAGCCATCATAATGTGCATCCTCTGTGAATGTCTCTGGAGGGTTAGCTACGTCTCTTAAACGAGTTAAATCAAACACTTGCATTCCATGTCCTCCTGCTTCACTTACAACAAAAGCATAGTTGTTATAAACCTTAACATCTCTCCAAGTTGTTGAAGAAGTATGTGTTGGTAATTTTCCAAGATAAATAGGATTAATAGGATCTGAAATATCAATAAAAACAGTTCCATTGTTAAGACCCATTAAGGCATACTCTTTACCATCTTGGGGGTCGGTCCAACCCCAAGAATCATTTCCGCTAGAAGCATCAAATGTTGAGAATGGGATAAAAGATTGTAAGTCATAACCATTACAGGGATAGGGTCCCGCCATACCGTTATCACATGGTGTTTGTGCATGATTTATAAGACTACATACAAAAAATATAAGAAGTATTATTTTTTTCATAATATGAAGTTTTTTCCACTTTAAAGTGGAAGTTATAAGCTAGTTTTTAATCAATTTTTTTGATACTTGCTTATTAATTTTTAATAAGTAAATACCACTTGATAAGTCTGCAACATTCAAATCAGTTGTTGCTACAGAGTTGTATTGATTAGAAATTACCAACTTGCCATTCAAATCATAAACATCAATTGTTTTGATTTGAGTTTCTGTAGCGCTAATCTTAACATTACTAGAACTAGGATTCGGATGGATATTAAAATTAGAAATAGTATTATCTCCCATTCCTAGTGATGAAGGTTTTACTAAATAGAAACCAGGCACATAGTTTGGATCACTGTAGACTAAGCTAGAGATAATAATATTACCACTTTCAAAATAGGGGTATACATTCCAAGCTCCATCGTAACCTGCGGAGTTTCCATAAATAAAAACATCAAAATATCCTGTTTCGGTCATATTCCCGTTTGCAATATCAGAAATATCAACTACTCGCATACCGGCTTTATAGTTTGCTAGGTAAAATTTATCGCCCTTCACGTAACCATTGTGATCTGTTGCAGAAGTTGGCCCAGTGTATTCAAATGCTAGCTCTGGATTATCTAAATCTGTAAAATCAAAAATAATATTCCTAGTATCAAAACCAAAATCTAACTCATCGATTTCGTCTCCCATAATAAAGTAAGTCAAATCTTCGGTAAACCAACCTTGATGAGTATAAGAGGTATTAGAGTATAACACGTTGGATATTAATTGTGGATTTGATTTGTCAGTAACATCAACAATAGTTACAAAATCTTCGTTACTTCCAATGTAAATTTCCTTTCCTGTATGATCCGAATCGGGACCGTCGTAAACAACTACTTGTGCATCATGAGTATAGCCACTACCACTATATCCTCCTTCACCTATCGGATTCAAAGGGTCTTGGATATTAACAAAATGTGCACCTCCACTAAAGTCTGCGCCGACACCATAAGCATAACCTGTTTCTTCGTTAATAACAATATTATGTGCGCCTCCAAAGCCACCGTAATGCGCATCTTCCGTGAATGTCTCAGGAGGGTTAGCAACATCTCTTAATCTAGTTAAGTCAAATACTTGTATTCCATGTCCGCCTGCTTCACTAACTACAAATGCGTAATTATTATAGACTTTTACATCTCTCCATAAACTTGAAGTTGTGTGTGTAGGTAATTTTCCAAGATATGTTGGATTTACTGGATCTGAAATATCGAGGAATGCGGTTCCATTATCTAATCCAACTAACGCATACTCAGTTCCATCTTCAGGATCTGTCCATCCCCATGAATCGTTTGAGTTACTCGCATCAAAATCAGTGCAAGGAATAAAAACCTGTAAGTCATAACCATTACATGGGTATTGACCTGCCAATCCGTTTTCGCAAGGTGTTTGCGAGTTTAACGTCGTCATACATAATATTAATACTGGTAATAATAACTTTTTCATAATTTTTTTTTCAATTTTTTATCAAAGAAACGAAAAAATCATTAGATTGGCCAATACTTTTTTTCTTATTGCTTTTAACCACTACATATCAACAAACTCACATAAAATGAAAACTAACAGCCGCTTATTTTTATTGTTATTTTTAGTGATAACTACCTCCTGTAAAGAAAAACAAATTAAAACACAACCGTTACAGAAAATTAATGTCTATGAAGTAAATTCCAAAACAGTTCCAATCTATGAAGTTTTTGTGGGACAAGTTTTTGGTCAAAAAGATATTCCTATTCGAGCAAGGGTTGAAGGGTTTTTAGAAGGAATCAACTTTACAGAAGGGTCGAATGTAAAAAAAGGAGATTTATTATATACGATAGATCCTGATCCCTTTAGAGAGGCAGTAGTTGCTAAACAAAGTATGGTTGCTCAAGCCAATACAATAGTTACTCAAAAAGAGAGTGACTTAAAAAGAGTAAAACCACTAGCTGAAATTGACGCATTAAGCAAACGTGAGTTAGACATGGCTCAAGCCCAAAGAGATGCCTCTATATCTTCGTTGGAGGCAGCAAATGCAGATTTAAAAATCGCTCTAATAAACTTAAGTTATACAAAAATAGCATCACCTATCGATGGAATTATTGGAAGGACTTTAGCTCGAGAAGGAGAGTTTGTTGGAAAAAATCCTAACCCTGTAATTCTAAATACTGTTTCTGACATCAATACAATTAGAGTTCAATTTTTCTTGTCTGAAAACGAGTATTTAAAAATTGCTAAAGAATATTCTAAAAATTCTTCTCAACAAGAAAGAGAAAAAAAATCAGATATTCAATTAATTTTATCAGATGGCTCCTTGTTTGAAGAAAGAGGAAAAATAGATTTTATAGATAGAAATATCGATACATCCACAGGAACAATTCTTGTTCAAGCTACGTTTCAAAATCCAGATAAAATAATTAGACCTGGACAATTTGCGAGAGTAAAAATTAAAGTTAAAGATGTTAAAGGTGCGCTTATTGTTCCTCAAAAATGTTTAATAGAATTGCAGGGTCAATACTCTGTTTTAGTGGTCAATGAACAAAATAAAGTAGAAACCATTCAAGTAGAGGTTGGTGAGAAAATACCGGGTTTTGTTATTGTTAAAAGTGGTTTAAAAAATGGAGATCGTGTTGTTTTAGAAGGTTTACAAAAAGCGAGACCTGGTAATGAAATTATACCTGTTGTTACTGATTATAAATCTCAAGAAACAAAACAATAATTATGTCTGAAAATAAAGGAAACTTTTTTGTTCACCGACCTATTGTAGCAATTGTCATTGCAATTGTCATTGTGATTGTGGGAACTGTAATGCTCGTTGGATTACCTATCGAGCAATATCCAAACTTAACACCGCCAATTGTCCAAGTAAGAGCTTCTTATACTGGTGCAAATGCCACAAGTGTTGAGGAATCTGTTGCAACTCCTTTAGAGCAACAAATTAATGGAGTAGATAACATGATTTATATGAAATCTACCAATGCAAATGATGGAACCATGTCTATTGATATCTCTTTTGATGTAGGAACAGATCCAGATATGAATACGGTATTGGCGCAAAATAAAGTTTCTGCTGCATCTGCTAAATTACCAGCATCCGTAACAAAATTTGGAGTTACTACACAAAAATCACTCCCAAATATCCTAATGCTAGTTACATTAACTTCAGATGGGAGGTACGATCAAGATTTTTTAGGGAATTATGCCTTGATTAACATTAAGGATAAGCTAGCTAGAACCAAGGGTATTGGGAGGGTAGATGTCCTTGGTGCTTCAGATTATTCCATGCGAATTTGGGTGAAGCCTGATCGACTGTCACAGTTAGGATTAACGGTTCCGGAAATAATTAATGCCATTAACGAGCAAAATGTAATTGTTCCTGGAGGTAAATTTGGTGCAGAACCAGCACCCATAGGTACAGAGTTCACCTATACTGTTCGATTGCCAGAGCGATTTAATTCGGAAGAAGCTTTTGGTAATATTATTGTAAGAACCCAAGAAGACGGTTCGCAAATAAAACTTAAAGATGTAGCATCCATAAATCTTGGTGTGGAAAGTTATAATATGAAAGCCCGCTTAAATAGCAAAACATCTGCAATTATTGCTTTATATCAAGCGCCTGGATCTAATGCAACCGAATTAGCTCAGACCATTCGTCAAGAAATGAATTTATTAGCTACAGAATTTCCTGAAAGTATAGCATACGATATTTCACTCGATTCAACTACCGCAATTGATGCAGGAATTAGAGATATTGTAGTTACATTAATTGTAGCATTGATATTGGTAGTTTTTGTAGTTTTTATTTTTATTCAAGATTGGAGAGCAACACTAATACCTACTTTGGCGATACCAGTTTCCCTAATTGGAGCATTTATATTTTTTCCAGCTTTAGGCTTCACTATTAACGTATTGTCTTTACTTGGTTTAGTGTTAGCTATTGGAATTGTAGTTGATGATGCAATAGTTGTGGTAGAAGCAGTTCAAGTTAATATTGCAAAAGGAATGTCTACAAAAGAAGCTACTCTTGATGCAATGCGAAAGGTAACAGCGCCAGTAATCGCAACGACATTGGTTTTAGTAGCTGTTTTTATACCGGTAGCAGGAATGGCGGGTATTACAGGTTTGTTATACCAACAATTTGCAATTACTATTGTAGTATCTGTATTGGTTTCATCTGTGAATGCTCTAACGTTAAGCCCTGCATTGTGTTCTTTACTTTTAAAAGAACCAAAGGTATACAAAGGACCTCTTGGCTGGGTTTTTGCAAAATTTAATAGAGGAATGGATAAAACCACTGACTCGTATATGAGTTTTACTAATATCGTTGGTAGAAAATTAAAACGCTCTGTTATTTTTATACTCTTGATGACTTTCGGAGCAGGAATATTTGGAAGTTTAGTTCCAGGTGGATTTATTCCTGAAGAAGATATGGGATATTTTTATGTTAATGTTCAATTACCTAATGCAGCATCCATTCAAAGATCTGATGTGGTAACCAAAGATATTGAACAAATTTTAATGCAAATTCCAGAAGTTGATTTTGTTACTACCGCTACAGGATTCAGTATTTTATCTGGAGCTATGGTCTCTAATACTGGGTTTTTATGGGTCACTCTAAAAGATTGGTCTGAAAGAGATCGTACTGCTGAAGAAATTATTGGAGATGTAAATAAGCGCTTGGCAATGACAATAAAAGAAGCTCAGGTATTTGCTTTTGGTCCACCGGCTATTCCAGGTCTAGGAAATGGTTCAGGATACAGTATCATGCTTCAAGATAAGGGAGGTAATACACCAGAATACCTTTCACAGAACGCAATGAAATTTATCCAAGCGGCCAATGCACGCCCTGAAATTGGAAGAGCTAGTACTACTTTTCAAGCGACAGTGCCTCAGCGTTTTTTGAATATAGATAAGGAAAAAGCATTAAAATTAGGAATTAGATTAAATGATCTTTACACTACGATTGGAGCCTTCATGGGCGGAGCCTACGTTAACGATTTTACTCGATTTGGGCGTTTGTATAAAACATACATACAAGCCGAGCCTGAATATCGAGTTGATGAAACAGGAATCAATAAGTTTTTTATAAAAAACAATAAAGGAAATATGGTTCCTTTGTCAACGGTTGCAAATGTTCAAAATATTTCGGGACCGGATTACACTACACGATTTAATTTATATAGATCTGTTGAGGTAACAGGAAGTCCCTCAGAAGGATATACCTCTGATGATGCTCGAAATGCTCTTAAAGAAGTAGCCGCTCAAACATTACCACAGGATATGGGTTATAGCTGGAACGCGATGTCTTTTCAAGAAGAAAAAGCTTCGGGATCTTTAGGAATTATATTAACGTTTTCGTTGGTATTTGTCTTCTTAATATTAGCGGCTCAATATGAAAGCTGGTCACTACCTTTTGCAATTTTAATGGGAACTCCTTTTGCAATCTTTGGAGCTTTATTAGCCCTCTGGCTTGGAAGATTAATAAGTCCAACATTCGAGAATAATATTTTTGCGCAAGTGTCCTTTGTGATGCTGATTGGTATGGCAGCAAAAAATGCCATATTAATTGTTGAATTTGCAAATGATGAGTTTCAAAAAGGATTAAGCCTTTTCGATGCCGCTATGGCAGCAGCTAAATCAAGATTTAGACCAATATTAATGACGGCATTTTCTTTTATTCTTGGAGTTTTTCCTTTGGTAATCGCCTCAGGTTCTGGAGCTGAAGCTAGAAAAGTAATGGGAATGGCTTTATTAGGAGGGATGGGATTAGCAACTTTATTAGGTGTTTTTTTATATCCTATGTTGTTTGTGTTTATTGGAAAAATTGCTGGCTATGAGAAAAAAAGAGATCTAGAACAACTTACTCAATTAAAATCCAAAACAAATTAATGATGAAAGTTTATACATATCTATTATTATTAACAGTAATTGTTTTGGCGCAGTCTTGTAAAGTTGGGCCTAATTATTTACAACCTGAAGAAATTACTCTGAAAGAGTATAGATACTCGGCAAAAGATACCGATAGTATGATCAACTTAAAATGGTGGGATTTATTCAAAGACCCTGTTTTGGATACCTTGATCGTAACGGCTCTTCGAGAAAACAAGGACGCTTTAATCGCAGCAAGCAGAATTGAACAAGCACGAGCTAATGTTAGTTTTACTAAAGCTGATATGGGTCCAAAAATCACTGTTAGTGGAGGAGCCTCTCGAGGTGATTTAGTTAATGGCGCTATTCAAACAAATGCACCAATAAATTCATTTAGAGCATCGACTGGCATCAATTGGGAGCTTGATTTTTGGGGTAAATTTAGAAGAGGTAATGAGGCTGCTCAAGCCAATTTGTTAGCTACATTTTATGGTAAAAGAGCTTTAGAAATTGCTTTAATAAGTGAAGTCGCAAATAATTATTTTCAACTGATTGACTACAAATCTCGATTGGAAATTTCGCAAAACACACTCGCTTTAAGAGACAGTACGTTGCAAATTATTCAAGCGAGATTTAATGAGGGTTATACCAATATTATTGACGTAAATCAGGCTCAAATTCAAAAAGCAATTACACAGGTATCTATTCCACAATTTAAGAGATCGATTGCGTTTACTGAACATAATTTAAGTGTTTTAATAGGAAGATCTCCTGATTCAATTCCTAGCTTAAAAAAATTAAGAGACTATGAAATCCCCAAAATTATTCCTACAGGAATTCCATCAGAAATATTACAAAGGCGTCCAGATATTCTTGAGGCACAAGAATATTACAGAGCATCAAATGCCTATATTGGAGTCGCCCAAGCAATGCGTTTCCCAACAATTAGTTTAACAGGTATGCTAGGATTAGGAAGTTCTGATTTGTCAAATCTGGTTTCAAATGGATTGGGTTGGACAGCAGGTGCAGGTTTGGGAGCTCCCTTATTTGAGTGGGGAAAAAACAAAAAACGAGTAGACATTGAAAGAGAAAATGCCTACCAGTCCTTACTTTTTTATGAAAATACAGTCCTAAATGCCCTTTTAGAGGTTGATAATTCTTTAATCGAACTTTCTACTCTAAAAGAAGAGTTGAATGCAAATAAATTAATGTTAGATGCTGCAACCAATGCAAGTTATTTGTCAAGAGAAAGATATTATCAGGGGGTAACCAGTTATTTAGAAGTTATAGAAAATCAAAGAGTAGAATTTGATGCTAGATTGGCCTATGCGGAAAATTATCAACAATTATTATCTTCCTACGTTTTCCTTTATAAATCTCTAGGTGGTGGTTGGATTTCTTCAAACGAACTAGATAAATACGCACAACAATTAGCAGATGAACAAGGAGTAGACGTCTCTAATATTGATAAAAATGATTTGTTCTACAATGGTCAAATTGTTGATTTGTATTTAACCAAGGAAGAAAAACAAGCTAAAAAAGAGAAAAAGAAAGCACAAAGAAGGTCTGAAAAAGAACAACGAAAGAAAGCAAGAAAAAATAATTAAATGAAATAGTTGTAAATGCTCTTTCTAGTAGTTGCTATTTATAAGTAATTTACTGTTATTTTTGCATAAATACGAATCATCTTATGTTTGAAAATAAAAATAATTCTACCACAAATATTTCAGAATTAGGAGAATTTGGGTTAATTGAACATCTTACCAAAAATTTTAAAATAACCCAAAAATCAACGATTAAAGGAATTGGTGATGACGCCGCGGTTATTTCTAACGATTCTTTAACAGAAATTGTTATAACAACCGATTTGTTGGTTGAGGGAGTTCATTTTGATCTAAGTTATATGCCCTTAAAACACCTTGGATACAAAGCAGTAATTGTTAATTTATCTGACGTATTTGCCATGAATGCCAACGCAGAACAAATAACGGTTTCCATTGGCGTTTCAAACCGATTTCCTGTTGAAGCCCTTGAGGAATTGTATGAAGGTATTCATACCGCTGCCAAACTTTATAAAATTGATGTTATTGGAGGAGACACTACTTCATCAAAAACAGGTTTAGTGATCAGTATTACAGCTATAGGTAGAGTAGCTAAGGGCGAAGCCGTTTACAGAAATACTGCAAAAGAAAATGATTTGTTAGTGGTTTCAGGAGATCTTGGAGCGGCATATCTGGGTCTGCAAGTTTTGGAGAGGGAAAAAAAAGTGTTTGAAGTAAATCCTCAATCTCAACCAGATTTGGGTAATTATACCTATTTAATCGAAAGGCAATTAAAACCAGAGGCACGTCAAGATATCCCTAAATTATTAAAAGATTTAAAGGTTAAACCAACTTCAATGATAGACGTAAGTGATGGATTATCCTCCGAAATTTTACACCTCTGCAAACAATCTAAAGTAGGTTGCACTCTATACGAAGATAAAATACCATTGGACCAACAAGTTATTTCTGCTTGTGAAGAATTTAAAATGGACAGCACTACCATCGCTCTGAGTGGAGGAGAAGATTATGAATTGCTTTTCACTGTCAAGATGGAAGATTTTCCAAAAATAAAAGGAAATCCAAACTTATCGGTGATTGGACATGTTACTCACGAAAAAGAAGGGGTCCATTTAATTACCCGAGGAGATGAGAAAATTCCATTAATAGCTAGAGGTTGGAATTCATTGGAGACTAAAAATTAATTCTTAAATCACAGGCGTAATTTTAAAAATTAAATAAAACCTATCTGTTTCATAACTTCAATAATTTCACGATGATTTTCATTTGCACTCATGTGCCCAGAGTTAACTCTTATTAGTTCTGTATCACTGTCAATTGCAATTTTTCTAGAATTAGAAAATGGTATTATGGGATCTTCAACACCTGAAATTATATATTTTTTTCCATTAAATAATTTTAAAATTTGTGTTCTGTCGCATCTTAGTTTCATTCCATGAATTGAAGCCATTATCGCTTGTTTTGATAGTTTTAACGCATCTTCTGTAAGTAATTCAATCAGATCTTTGTAAACTTCTAATTTTAATTCAGGAAATAATGAACGAATTGCTTCTCTTACAAAAACATTTTTATTGGCATGAATAATTTTAAGCATACGATCTCTGTTTTTTTTTCTCATTAACGAATCTTCTTCAGTAGTTGAGTTTAACAAAACAATAGTATTAATTTTAGAACTATATTTTTCAAGAAAGGCTAAACTAACATATCCTCCCATAGAATGACCAAGAAGATTTGCAGTGGTTATATTATTTTCTTCTAGAATAAAATTGACGAGGTCTGCCAATAGTTCCATTGAATGAATTTTGTCAATACAGTCACTTTTCCCGTGACCCGGAAGATCGATAGCTAATACTTTATTTTTTTTGGAGAGAAGTGGAATTAAACCTGACCAAATTTTTGTGTTTAATAAAAATCCGTGTAATAAAACAACACATTTTCCTTTACCGGTTATCGAGTAATGTATTGAGGTTTTCTTGAACTGTGTTACCATTTTTTTATTAATCTAAATTTCAGTCAATAAAACCTACAAACCCATGTAGTAATTTTTTAAGAATTCATGATATCTTCAATTTCTTCAATCGCTATCGGAATATTTTTCATTAAGTTTAGAGGAGCTCCTTTTTCTTGGATAACTACGTCGTCTTCTAATCGAATTCCAAAACCCTCCTCTGGAATATAAATTCCAGGTTCAACGGTAAAAACCATATTTGTTTCCATAGGCTCCCATAACAAACCATAATCATGAGTGTCTAAGCCCATGTGATGAGAAGTGCCATGCATAAAATATTTTTTGTATGCCGGCCAGTTAGGATCTTCGTTTTGAACATCTGCTTTATCTATAAGGCCTAAACCTAATAATTCAGAAGTCATAAGCTTTCCTACTTCTACATGATAATCTGCCCAAATAGTTCCAGGAATTAGCATATTGGTGGCATTAATTTTAACTCTGTTTACGGCATTGTAGACTTCCTTTTGACGTTTTGAATATCGACCATTTACTGGAATCGTTCGCGTCATATCACTGCTGTAATTAGCGTATTCCGCACCAACATCTAATAAAATTAAATCGCCATCATTACAAACCTGATTGTTTTCGATATAATGAAGTACGTTGGCATTGTTCCCACTTGCAATAATAGGAGTGTAGGCGAACCCTTTTGATCGATTTTTGAGAAATTCATGAATAAATTCTGCTTCAATTTCGTATTCAGCTACTCCAGGTTTAACAAACTTTAAAACGCGTCGCATTCCTTTTTCGGTGATGTTACAAGCCTTTTGTAATAAGTCAAGTTCTATTGGGTCTTTTATGGAACGTAGCCTTTGTAATATTGGATTGCTTTTTTCAACTTTATGTGCAGGATATTTGTTTAAAAGCCATTTGGTAAAACGATCTTCTCTTGTCTCAGTTTCGATGGATGCTCTGTAATGTTCGTTAGTATTAATATGAACCGTATCAGATTGAGCCATTAGTTCAGCCATTACTTTGTTTAAATCTTGTAGCCAGTAAACTGTTTTTATACCACTTACTTCAAAAGCACGCTTTTTTGTTAGTTTTTCCCCTTCCCATATTGCGATATGATCATTGGTTTCTTTTAAAAATAAAATCTCACGATGTTTTTTGTTAGGGCAATCTGGAAACATTACTAAAATACTTTCTTCTTGGTCTACACCGCTTAAGTAGTATATGTCTCTATGTTGTTGAAAGGGCATCGTACTGTCGGCACTTATTGGATAGATGTCATTGCTATTAAAAACTGCCAAACTATTAGCTTTCATTTGAGCCATAAAATTTGATCGATTTTTTACAAATAATGCGGAATCAATTGGATGATATTTCATAATGTAACCTTAAATTATTTTATTCAAAATTAATTAAAGTATCCCTTTTTTTAATATTTCTAACACTTTTTTATTTTCTTACTTTTTAATTGTATTCGATTATTTGGTTCTGGACTTTAAATTCATGAGAATTTTAGAACTTATAATTTTTTTTGTACAATCAATAATAATTCTAAATACTTTAGAAAACAAACCATAAAGTTTGGTGGTTTTTACTTTGAGCCGTAATTTTGTGCTTCTAAAAAAAAATTATAAATGGGAATTTTATCCACCTCAATTGGAAGAAAAGTAGCTATGGCACTTTCTGCGTTCTTTTTAATGTTTTTCTTGTTACAACATTTAACAATCAATGTTTTATCAGTTTTTAGCCCGGAAATTTTCAATGAAGTTTCTCATTTTATGGGAACCAACCCTTTGGTTCAATTTGTATTGCAACCGGTTTTAATTTTTGCTGTTGTTTTTCATTTCATAATGGGTTTTATCTTAGAATTAAGAAATAAAAAAGCAAACGGGAAATCTTATGCTAAAAATAACGGCGCTGCAAATTCTACTTGGATGAGTAGAAATATGATATGGAGTGGGGTGACTATTTTAGCTTTTATAGCGTTGCATTTTATTGACTTTTGGTTTCCAGAAATCAACACAAAATTTATCCAAGGTGATTGGACTGGAGTTATTGAAGGACAAGAAGGGTTTCGTTATCATGAAGAATTAGTTCATAAGTTTACAAACCCAGTTAGGGTAGGCGCTTATATTGTTGCGTTTGTTTTCCTTGGCTTGCACTTAGCCCACGGATTTACTTCTGCCTTTCAATCAATGGGAGGCAATGCAGGAAGAAAAAAAATATTTCAAAATATTGGAAAGGCATATTCGATTATAATTCCACTAGGATTTATTTTCATTGCGCTCTACCATCACTTAAACCATTAATCGTAAACTATTATGGCGTTAAATTCAAAAGTACCTCATGGCCCATTGAAAGATAAATGGACAGACTATAAAAATCAAATTAATTTGGTTAATCCTGCAAACAAACGTCATATTGATGTTATTGTTGTAGGTACTGGTTTAGCAGGAGGTTCTGCCGCTGCCACCCTAGCAGAACTTGGTTATAATGTAAAATCATTTGCATATCAAGATTCTCCTCGAAGAGCTCATTCCATAGCCGCACAAGGAGGAATAAACGCAGCAAAAAACTATCAGGGAGATGGAGATTCTACTTATCGACTATTTTATGATACGGTTAAAGGAGGAGATTATCGTTCTCGTGAAGCAAATGTTTACCGACTAGCCGAGGTATCTGCCAATATCATAGACCAATGTGTGGCTCAAGGAGTCCCTTTCGCACGAGACTATGGGGGGCTTTTAGATAATCGTTCTTTTGGAGGAGTTCTAGTTTCTCGAACTTTTTATGCCAAAGGACAAACTGGCCAGCAGTTATTACTTGGAGCATATTCTGCAATGAATCGTCAAATTGCTCGTGGAAAAATTGAAATGTTTAATAGACACGAAATGTTAGATGTTGTTGTAGTTGATGGTAAAGCGAGAGGAATTATTGCACGTAATTTAGTTACAGGCGAAATTGAAAGACATTCTGCTCATGCGGTAGTTATAGCATCTGGAGGTTATGGTAATGTTTATTTTTTATCTACGAATGCAATGGGGTCCAATGTAACTGCAGGTTGGAAAGTTCACAAAAAAGGAGCGTATTTTGCAAATCCCTGTTATACACAAATTCATCCAACATGTATTCCCCGTTCAGGAGATTATCAGTCAAAACTGACATTGATGTCTGAATCTTTAAGAAATGACGGCCGAATATGGGTTCCAAAAAATTTAGAGGATGTTAAAGCTATTCGTGAAGGAAAACTAAAACCAACCGATTTAACTGAGGAGCAAAGAGATTATTATTTGGAGAGACGATATCCTGCATTCGGGAATTTAGTTCCACGTGACGTAGCTTCAAGAGCAGCTAAAGAGCGCTGTGATGCTGGCTTTGGAGTCAATGCTACAGGAGAAGCAGTATATTTAGATTTTGCAGCTTCTTTTGAACGTTATGGTTCTGAACAAGCAAAAATTCAAAATATTTCAAACCCATCTCCAGAAAAAATAAAACAATTAGGTCAAGAAATTGTTCGGGCCAAATACGGAAATCTATTTCAGATGTATGAGAAAATTGTTGATGAAAATCCCTATGAAACACCTATGATGATTTATCCAGCTGTACATTATACTATGGGTGGCGTTTGGGTTGATTATAATTTAATGACAACGATACCTGGTTGTTATGCAATTGGAGAAGCAAACTTTTCTGATCACGGTGCAAACCGACTAGGAGCCTCTGCTCTAATGCAAGGGTTAGCCGATGGTTATTTTGTACTCCCCTACACCATTGGAGATTATTTGTCAGACGATATTCGAACAGGTAAAATTTCAACAGATACTCCTGAATTTGATGCTGCAGAAAAAGAAGTTTCAGAGAGAATTAATTTACTTATTAATAATAAAGGAACCCATTCTGTAGATTATTACCATAAGAAATTAGGTAAGATCATGTGGGATAAATGTGGAATGTCTAGAAATAAAGAAGGTTTAGAAGAAGCTATCGAAGAAATCTCAGCATTAAGAGAGGATTTTTGGAAAAATGTTTTAGTTCCTGGAACTGCTAACGAATATAACGAGCAGTTAGCAAAAGCAGGTAGAGTAGCAGATTTCTTGGAATTAGGTGAATTGTTTGCTAAAGATGCCTTGGTAAGAGAAGAATCTGCAGGAGGTCACTTTAGAGAAGAATATCAAACTGAGGATGGGGAAGCAAAAAGAATGAAAGAGTTTCAATTTGTTTCAGCCTGGGAATATAAAGGGGAGCCAAAAAATGCTGTTTTGCACAAAGAAGACTTGGCTTATGAGAATATAGAAGTTAAAGAAAGAAGTTATAAATAAAAAAGATAGAATGAATTTAACACTTAAGATTTGGCGTCAACTTGATGCAAGCGACAAAGGGAAAATGGTCGACTACAAAGTGACTGAAATTTCAGAACACATGTCTTTTTTAGAAATGATGGATGTTCTTAACGAACAATTAATTGCGTCAGGAAAAGAGCCTGTAGCTTTTGATCATGACTGTAGAGAAGGAATTTGCGGAATGTGTTCCATGTACATTAACGGAGAAGCACATGGTCCAGACAGGGGGGTAACAACCTGCCAACTGCACATGCGTATGTTTAAAGATGGGGATACAATTACCATTGAACCCTTCAGAGCTGCTGCTTTTCCCGTTATTAAAGATTTAGTCGTAGACCGTTCTGCATTTGATAGAATACAGCATTCTGGTGGCTATATTTCGGTAAATACATCCGGAAACACACAGGATGCAAATTCAACTCTTATTTCAAAAACAGCAGCGGATAAAGCAATGGATGCAGCAACGTGTATTGGTTGTGGTGCTTGCGTTGCTACATGTAAAAATTCATCTGCAATGCTATTTGTTGGAGCTAAAGTTTCTCAGTATGCGCTTTTGCCCCAAGGTCAGGTAGAAGCAACTGATCGAGTGATGAATATGGTTCATCAAATGGATTTAGAAGGGTTTGGTAACTGTACCAATACGGGTGCATGCGAGATAGAATGTCCCAAAGGAATATCATTGGAAAATATCGCACGTATGAATAGAGAGTTTTTAAAAGCAAGTGTAAAGGGCTAGGTTAAAACTAGTAAAAATTATCTTTTTTTTTAACCTACTATTATTTTACTTATCTGAATTAAATTTATAACATCGAATGTGTTTCGATGACTTTTCATTTTTAATTTTAGTGCCAAAACAAATAATGTTTTAATTGCTGCTGCTAAAATTATCAACTCTATTTAACATATATCTTAAAATCTAAAACTGAAATTTGGCAATGATAATAGGTTAAGGAGCTACTAATAAAATACTTTTAACTATTTTTACCTATGCGAAATGAATTAAAAGTAACCATCCTTCAGTCCGATTTGTTTTGGGAAAATCCAGATGCAAATCGACGAATGTTCTCTGAAAAAATCAATAATATCATTGAACATACAGATCTAATTGTCTTG
>JAAEPP010000084.1 GCA_024232495.1 Flavobacteriaceae bacterium | reverse complement strand
TTGAGCCTAATGATAGAGGTAGAGGTGGTGAAGGTGAAGATGATGACCCAATTGTTCCAGATGATAGAACTAGAGGAGTAATTGGTGAAATAATAGAAGATTATGAGCATATGATTGAAGAAGAGAGAGTTGCTAGTTTAACTTGGGAAGAAGTAATTCAACAAGAAAATATGGTAATAAATTTGGAGATGTAATAAATCTTTCGTATATTCACGTATATTAAAATTAAAACAATAAAGGTTATGAAATATCAAAAGTTTTTAAATGAAATTAAAAGGGAATTAGGATTACGCATGTTGAAAAAAGGTGAAACCCCTATATTAGATAGACTGCAAATTCATATAGATAATTTAGATAATAAGGACTATGGTCTCGACACTCTATTAAACCCAAATAACATAAAACATGAGTTATATGTAAGTATGCTATACCAAATAGTTTACCCTGCTAAAAAAATTCAAAAATTTAGTATAGAAGTAGATGGAAAAATGTTAAAAGAAGAAAAAAATCCAAAACAAACAGGAGTTGCTTTATTAAAAGAGTTAGATATTAATATTTTAAAAAATCACCCTAAATATGGAAATTATATTTTTAACACCAAAGAAGAATTTTATAAAAAATATTCTAACAACGTAACCTTATTAGAAATTAATGGGGTATATTTAAGTGTTCTTCATATATTATACTCAACTGGAAATAATACATTAGCTAAAATAACTAATTTTATTGAAAACATTAATAATCATTTAAAATATCAAAAAATAAAAATATATGATAATAGCTATTACCAATTGTAGATCAATGAAGCAGACCTATAAATGTTCTGCTGAGGAAATGTATAGTAAATCTTATGTCTTTAGGGCACAAAAAGATTTTTTCAAATTAGCATATGATAATTATTATATACTTTCATCATATTATGGTGTTATTCCACCTACAAAAATTATTGAACCCTATAAATCTCTCCATTTACCAAAAATATCTAGAGTTAAACTTGATGGGGATTGGACTCAAAACCAATTAGAAATGTGGGTAAACTCATCAGTGGGTTATATAGAACAACTTTTAAGTAATAACTCTAATAGCATAATTCATTTTTATGTAACCCTCCCATATTGGAATTTAATAAAAAAACATTTTAAAAATAATCCTAGAGTTAAACATATTAAACAGCAGAGGAATAATCCTGTAGGTCAAAGGAAATATGAAGAAGCTTTTAAAATGTTTTCAAATGGTAAATCCCTAGAAGAATGTATTACCCATGTTTCAACTTTAGATAAAGGTACTTATGAAACTGAAAAATGGTTTTACCATCTTAATGAAGATTCTTTTTATGGGAAAAGTCATCAACTAGCAAGGAAATATGAATGGGCTGACGAGGGAGCACTCCATAGAGTAAGTTTGAGTAAAAACCCCCACCACAAAGGATGGGTTATAGATCAATCTCTATTAGGAAAATTATATAAGACAGAATCAGGACAATGGAGAGTAAAAAAATCATAAAACATTCATTTCAATATAATGCTCATAACCTTCAAGAATTATTTGAAGGCACCACTCGCTTCTCAGGTAGAGGAGGGTGGAAATCTAAGATGGAAGCACAGTCTACTTTAGATGAGAATAAATACCCAAGATTAAATTATGTTGGGGATGCATTTGAATTTTTTGTTGAGATAATGTTTGAGGTGTTAGGTCCTATTAGAGAATGGGGTGGTATTCATGAATATGAACCTCAACAAGAGAATGATAATGGGGTAGATGCTATATGTAAAAATTGGGATGGTGAGTTATCAGTAGTTCAGGTTAAATATAAAAGAGATAGTGAGCGTTTACTAACAGCTAATGAGGACCATTTAGGTAATATGGTAAAAGAA
>JAAEPP010000083.1 GCA_024232495.1 Flavobacteriaceae bacterium | reverse complement strand
GGAGGATTTTACAGAAGAACAAAAAATGATGAAAGAAGCAGTAATGGAATTTAATGATCGAGAAATTATTCCATTTAGAGACCGCTTTGAAAATAAGGATTATAACTTTACCGAAGCCTGCATGCGAAAAGCAGGAGAACTTGGGTTTTTAGGGGTATCGGTTCCCGAAGCATATGGCGGAATGGGAATGGGTTTAGTATCTACTCTACTAACTTGCGAATACATCTCTAGTGGAACAGGATCGTTTAGTACCGCCTTTGGTGCACATACAGGTATCGGAACTTTGCCAATAACATTGTACGGAACAGAAGATCAAAAACTAAAATACGTTCCTAAGTTAGCCTCTGGAGAATGGTTTGGTGCTTATTGTCTTACCGAACCAAGTGCTGGTAGTGATGCTAATAGTGGAAGAACAAAAGCAGTTTTAACTGAAGATGGAACTCATTATAAAATTACCGGACAAAAAATGTGGATTTCCAATGCCGGCTTTTGTAAACTTTTTATTGTTTTTGCTAGAATTGAAAACGATAAAAACATTACAGGGTTTTTAGTTGAAAATAATCCTGAAAACGGAATTACCCTGGGTGAAGAAGAGCACAAGTTAGGGATTCACGCCTCTTCAACCAGGCAGGTGTTTTTTAATGAAACTTTGGTGCCCGTTGAGAATATTCTTTCGGAAAGAGGAAATGGATTTAAAATCGCTATGAATGCTTTAAATGTTGGAAGAATTAAACTAGCCGTTGCTTGTTTGGATTCACAACGAAGAATAACCACACATGCGGTACAATACGCTTCAGAGAGAAAACAATTTAATACCCCCATTGTTGAATTTGGTGCTATTAAATCAAAAATTGCCGAAATGGCAACCAATACCTATGTAGGAGAGTCTGCAACTTATAGAGCTGGAAAAGATATACAAAATCGGATTGAATTAAGGCAAGCGGCAGGTGAAACTCATCAAAAAGCTGAATTAAAAGGAGTAGAAGAATTTGCTATTGAATGTTCTATCTTAAAAGTTTCAGTCTCTGAGGATGTTCAGGCTTGTGCTGATGAAGGAATTCAAATTTTCGGCGGTATGGGGTTCTCAAAAGATACTCCAATGGAATCTGCCTGGAGAGATGCCAGAATTACCAGAATATATGAGGGAACTAACGAGATCAATAGAATGCTCTCTGTAGGAATGCTAGTAAAAAAAGCGATGAAAGGGCATATCGATTTAATAGGTCCGGCTATGAAAGTTGCTAACGAATTAACTGGAATTCCTTCTTTCGATACTCCTGATTATTCCGTAACACTGTCTGAGGAAAAAGCAATGATTGAAAAGCTTAAAAAAGTATTTTTAATGGTTGCGGGAGCTGCTGTTCAAAAGTATGGTCCAAATTTAGAAGATCATCAGCAGTTATTAATGGCAGCATCTAACATACTAATTGAGATCTACATGGCGGAATCTGCTATTTTAAGAACTGAAAAAAATATCAAAAGGTTTGGAGAAGAATCTCAAAAACACCAAATAGAGATGTCACAGTTGTATTTATACAATGCCGTTGATATTATTCATAAAAATGCAAAAGAAGGGATTGTTTCTTTCTCAGAAGGTGACGAACAGCGAATGATGTTAATGGGATTGAAACGTTTTACCAAATATCAAAACCAACCAAATGTGGTTGCGCTAAGAAACGGTATTTCTGAAAAAGTCCAAAAAGAAAATAAATACCCATTTTAATAACATTTAATTTTAGTTAATTTTATAAAAACCGCTTCTTCAAAACTATGAAAAGCGGTTTTTTTATTTGTCTTAAAATTAGTAGAATCTTCCTATATTTAAAAAAATCTTCAAAAAAGTATAAAAACCAGAAAGAATTATGAAGAAAATTAGTGTTGTCTGTATCCTGTTTTTTTGCTGTAAGGTAGTGAGTCAAAATTATACGCGACAAGATAGTTTAAGAGGAGGTATCACCGAGGAAAGGGTTTGGTGGGATTTAAAACAGTACCAACTTAACGTAGATGTAGATTTAGATAGAAAGACCATTAAGGGAGCTAACACAATTGTTTATACTGTTTTGAAAAAAAATAATTTGATGCAAATAGACCTTCAACCTCCCATGAAAATTGATCAAATTGTTCAGGATGGTCACAAGTTAAAATTTAAATCGGAAGGAAACGCACATTTTATTTCCTTAGAAAAAACACAAACAATAGGTAGCGACCAAAAACTTACTGTTTTCTTTTCTGGAAAGCCCCCTAGTGCAAAAAATGCACCCTGGGATGGCGGTTTCTCATGGTCAAAAGATGCCAACGAAACTCATTTTATAGCGACCTCGAATCAAGGTATTGGAGCAAGTCTTTGGTGGCCAAATAAAGACCACTATTATGATGAGCCTGATCAAGGTATAGATATTCATATTACTATTCCTACTGGTTTAATGGCAGTAGCTAACGGAAGGTTGATCAATCAAGTAACTAAAAAAGATAAAACTACCTGGTCTTGGAAGGTGGTCAATCCAATCAATAATTATGGGGTCAATATAAACATCGGAGATTATATTCATTTTGGCGAAAAATATGTAGGCGAAAAGGGCATCTTAGACATGGATTATTATGTGCTAAAGGCAAATGAAACTAAAGCTAGAGAACAATTTAAACAAGCCCCAAAAATGATGGAAGCATTTGAGTATTGGTTTGGTCCATATCCATTCTATGAGGATAGTTTTAAATTGGTAGAAGTCCCTTATTTAGGAATGGAACATCAAAGTAGTGTAACTTATGGAAATCAATATAGGAATGGTTATTTAGGAAGCGATTTATCTGGAACTGGATGGGGTTTAAAATTTGATTTTATAATTATTCATGAATCAGGACACGAGTGGTTTGCTAACAATATAACGCATATCGATGTTGCAGATATGTGGATTCACGAAGGCTTTACTGCCTATTCTGAAAATTTATATTTGGATTATTTCTATGGAAACAAAGCAGCTGCTGATTACGTAATAGGAACAAGAATGGCCATTCAAAACGACCGACCTATCATTGGTGTTTATGAGGTTAATCAAGAAGGGAGTACCGATATGTATTACAAGGGAGCTAACATACTTCACACCCTAAGACAGCTTATTAATGATGATAAAAAGTGGAGGAAAATTTTAAGAGGTCTCAATAGGGTTTTTTATCATCAAACGGTCAGCAGTAAACAAATTGAAGAATATATTAGTAAAGAATCAGGAATTAATCTGACCGAATTTTGGGAGCAATACCTGAGAACAGTTCAGATACCAATACTCGAATATAAAAAGTCTGAACACCTACTCTCCTATCGATATACGAATACGATTGAAAACTTTCGAATGCCGGTGATTGCAGTTATCAATGGGGAAGAAAAATGGATTTACCCTTCTGACAGTTGGAAAACTGATACATATGCTGATGAAATAAAAACGTTAAAAATTAAAGATGATTTCTATATCAATCCTATTGAAATTAATTGATAATATGTACTCTTAATTTAAAAAAAACAACTGATCCAATAGGCTGTTTTACAATCCTTCAATTAAAATTTAGGAAATACTGCTACACTCTTTTTAAAAGTATATCTTTGCCCGCTTAAAATTTAAGTGAAATGCAAAAATTACTGAGGAATTTTACCTTCAATCCTAAAAATGATATTCTTTCTGGTTTAACCGTAGCTTTAGCACTTGTTCCAGAAGCAGTGGCCTTTGCCTTTGTGGCAGGTATAGATCCGTTGGTGGGTTTATATGGTGCTTTTATGATGGGCTTAATTACTGCTGTGTTTGGTGGTAGGCCTGGTATGATTTCTGGAGCTACTGGAGCTATGGCAGTAGTGATGGTGCATTTAATTCAAAAGGGAAATGAAGTTGGAGTAGAGTTGGCGGTTCCTATAGAAAATTTAGGTTTACAATGGCTGTTT
>JAAEPP010000082.1 GCA_024232495.1 Flavobacteriaceae bacterium | reverse complement strand
GGTGGTTATAGCGACGGGGCTCACCTCTTACCTTTCCGAACAGAGAAGTTAAGCCCGTTTGCGCCGATGGTACTACTACTGTGGAAGAGTAGGTCGCCGCCTTCTTTAAAACCTTCATCTTTTGATGAAGGTTTTTTTTTGACTAAAAAGTAAGAAAATTAATGTAAATGGTGGATCGTGATCGAAGAATTAATCAAATAAAGCTGCTAATAAAGTTCTGAAACCTCTGTATAGAAAATAAAATGCTAAAAAACCAAAAATTAATCCAGCAATAAAAAATAGGTATAAAAAAATAGTTTCTTTATTTATAAAAGCCAATGTTAGTAAATAAGGACATAAAAATAATAGCGGAAGACTAAAAGCTAAATATTTAATTCCTTTTTTTAATAAATTGGGATCAGTATGTTTTTGACTCATTTTAATTTTGAATTAATTGCTTTTCTAACACTCTTGTGTTTTAATAATAATTTATTAGCTTGAACTTCAGATATGTTAAGTTCTGACATAATCATTTTGGTACCTCTATTAACTAATTTATTATTACTAAGTTTCATGTCAACCATTTTATTTCCCTTAACTTTACCCAGTTGTATCATCGTAGCAGTTGAAATCATGTTTAAAATAAGTTTCTGAGCAGTTCCTGCTTTCATTCTTGAACTTCCGGTAACGAATTCTGGACCTACTTTAATTACAATAGGATACTTTGCAGTGTTAGCCAACGGACTTCCAATATTACATGTTATACAACCCGTATCTATTTTGTTTTTGTTGCATTTTTCTAATGCTCCTATTACATAAGGTGTAGTTCCGGAGGCAGCTATTCCTATAACAAAATCTTTAGAAGAAACCTTATGATTTTTTAAGTCTATCCAGCCTTGTGTTATTGAATCTTCAGCATATTCAACTGCTTTTCTAATAGCTTTGTCTCCTCCTGCGATAATTCCAATAACTAATTTGTGTGTTACACCAAAAGTGGGGGGGCATTCACTTGCATCTAAGATACCAAGTCGTCCACTTGTCCCAGCACCTATATAAAATAGACGCCCACCATTTTTCAAGTTAAGTACTACTTTTTGAATTAGTTTTTCAATTTCTGGAATTACTTTTTCAATAGCTAATGGAATGGATTTGTCTTCAGAATTAATATTTGTTACTATTTCTGAAATCGACATTTTTTCTAGATGGTTATATTTAGAACTTTCTTCTGTTGTTTTTGTAAAACTCATATGCAAATTTACAATAGTTTTAAATAGCATAAAAAAAGCTATCAGAATTCTGATAGCTTGAATTTATAGATTTTCAGTTAATATTACTGACCAAGTATAGAATTAAATGTAGCACTAGCTCTCATTTGTTTTGATACTAACTCATCATTTGGAAGGTAATAACCATTTATATCAATTGATTTTCCCTGTACATTGTTTAATTCAAAAACTATCTTAGATTCATTTTCTTTTAATTTATTGTAAATCGGCAGAAATTCTTTTCTAAGATTTTCATCTTCATATTGTACTGATAATGCTTCAGCCCAATAAAAAGCTAAATAAAAATGACTCCCTCTATTATCAAGTTCATTTACCTTTCTAGATGGTCCTTTACTGTTAGCTAATAGTTTTTCAGTTGCCAGATCTAAAGTTTTTGATAAAAGAACCGCCTGAGGATTATTAAATTTAGTACCTAAGTGCTCTAAAGATACTGCTAGTGCCAAAAATTCACCTAAAGAATCCCAACGTAAATGACCTTCTGAAACAAACTGCTGTACATGTTTTGGTGCAGAACCTCCCGCGCCAGTTTCAAATAAACCGCCACCATTCATTAAAGGTACAATTGATAGCATTTTTGCACTGGTTCCTAATTCTAAAATTGGGAATAAGTCTGTTAAGTAATCACGTAATACATTTCCTGTTACAGAAATAGTATCTTTCCCTACTTTAATTCTTTCTAAGGAAAATTGTGTAGCTTCTTCTGGTGAAAGAATTCTTATATCTAAACCATTAGTGTTATGATTAGGTAAATAAGTTTTAACCTTTTTAATTAATTCTGCATCATGGGCTCTATTTTTATCTAACCAAAAAACAGCAGGAGTTTTAGAAGCTTTTGCTCTGGTAACTGCAAGTTTAATCCAATCCTGAATCGGAGCATCTTTAGCTTGACACATTCTCCAAATGTCCCCTTTTTCTACTGTATGTTCTAATATAGTATTGTTTGCAGAATCAATTACTTGCACGATTCCATCATTCTGTATTTCGAATGTTTTGTCATGAGATCCGTATTCTTCGGCTTTTTGTGCCATTAAACCAACATTTGGAACGGTACCCATTTTAGTTGGATCGAAAGCGCCATTCTTTTTACAAAAATCAATGGTAGCGCTATAAATTTTAGCATAACTACTATCTGGAATAACTGCTTTTGTATCTTTTAGATTTCCGCTTGGATCCCACATTTTTCCTGATGATCTAATCATAGCTGGCATAGATGCATCTATTATTATATCACTTGGTACATGAAGATTCGTTATTCCATTATCTGAGTTTACCATTGCTAAATCTGGACCATTTTCAAAAGTAGTGGCAATATCAGTTAATACCTCTTCTTTTTTATTGGTCGGTAATTTTGATAGATTACTTATTAAATCACCAAATCCATTATTTACATTAACACCAATTTTATTAAAAGTTTCTTGATGCTTGTTAAATAAATCCTTAAAAAATACTCGGACAGCATGACCAAATATGATAGGATCACTAACTTTCATCATAGTGGCTTTCATGTGTAAAGAAAATAAAACCTCTTTTTCTTTTGCATCTTTTATTTGAGACTCTAAGAAGTTTAATAATTCTTTTTTACTTAAAACTGAGGCGTCTATTATTTCATTTTCTAATAAAGCTATTGAATCTTTTAAAATGTGTTTATTTCCGTAATCATCATTAAATACAATGGATACTGAATCAGCTTTTTGAATCGTTAATGACTTTTCGTTGTGCATAAAATCACCTTTATCCATGGTAGCCACGTGAGTTTTGGAGTCACTACACCACGTACCCATAGAGTGAGGATTATTTTTTGCATAATTTTTAACTGCTTTTGGAGCTCTGCGGTCACTATTTCCTTCTCTTAATACTGGGTTGACAGCTGAACCTTTAATTTTATTATATTTTGATTGTATATTTTTTTCTTCTTGTGTACTTGGTTTCTTCGGGAAATCCGGTATGTTATAGCCTTTTGACTGTAGTTCTTTAATTGCAGCCATTAATTGTGGAACAGAAGCGCTAATATTTGGTAGTTTAATAATATTTGCTTCTGGCTTTTTCACTAACTCTCCTAACTCGGCTAAATCATCAGCTACTATTTGTTCTTCATTTAAACATTCAGGAAATAAGGATAAAATTCTTCCAGCTAATGAAATATCTCTAGTTTCCACCAAGATATTTGAAGAAGAAGTAAAAGTTTTAACAATAGGTAAAAAAGATTGAGTAGCAAGAGCAGGTGCTTCGTCTGTTTTTGTGTAAATTATAGTCGCTGATTTTGACATAAAGGGTTGAAATTTTATTCTAAAATTAAAACGAAGTGGAATCGTTTTTTCGAATTGCAAATTTACAAATTTGTGGTGGCTTTTAAAAGCTGAAAGTGTTATAAAATTAATGTTTTATACAAACAAGAAAAGCCATATCATCGTATTTCTACATTGATATGGCTTCTTGTGAAACATACCTTTGCCGACTAATCATTACAATTTAAAGCAAGTTTATTAAACCCTTGCAGTCGTGATTTGTTTCAAATGAGTCTCCCAATAAAACTTTACTGTGGCTAGGCTACAGAAAATTTGTATGGATGAACTCCTTTTTTTAATCTTCACACGTATTCTAACTAAAGATTTTTGTGCTAAAAGCTACCAAATTTCTTGTGTCCATATATCGGTTGTCTGAGCTACTTAATTGAATTTGGTAAAACCATTTTCAAATAAATTGATCCTTAAACTAGTTAAGGACTTTTTACAGGCCTTTTTATTTCGTTTCTTGGTCTGGAACTCTTGAAATTTATCAAAAGACGAGACCCATTTTAACCTAAAAGGTTAAAAGCGAAGTTTGTTTCTCGAAAGTTACAACTCACCTCTATTTCAAGATTTGTTCAGCTTTCGGGCTGATTTTTTAGATTGCTCTATGTAAATCAACTTTTTGCCTAAATTTATATTTGCAATACATTTTTCAATGACCTCGTGAATATAAATTTGATTAAAAAAAATTTTAAAGAACGTTACTTTAATTTAAAACGATTGTTACTGTTACCTCGTTTTGATAATCAAATATAAAATACAAAT
>JAAEPP010000081.1 GCA_024232495.1 Flavobacteriaceae bacterium | reverse complement strand
GAAATACCAAATCCAGTAATTCTTGAATGCGTTAAAAAATTTAAATTTTAGTTACTGCTTTTCATTTTTCAGGATGCACTGAAATAATCCTTTGCTTAATATCTTTCCGATTCCAGGGCAAAACTCCCTTGCAGCAGCTGGTATCCATGGTTAACTCAGATCATAGCATTATAGACTAGACCCTGGTATTTAATCCTATTCATTACCAAGACCACGCCAACCTATTCTAGAGCTTCCTAAGGATTACTTACCGTTCTTACTTCAATTTAACTCTTGCCATTAGGTTATGCAGTCTTAATTTCTTAGAGTCCTTAACTCCCAAGGATTTCTAATCTCCCATAACGAAATAGTATGAGTTAGATAATGTTTTTGAATAAACAATAATTTTATAAGACCAACCTAGGAGGGGCAAAGATGTAATACATATGTTTACGTTGTCAGCGCAACGGCCTTCTCTCTAAACTACTACACTCTTTTTTTTTATAAGAATACTTAATTTTTTTCTGAGCCTCAATATTCTTAATTTTTTGCCATTTTGAGCCTCGGAATATTCTTAAATTATTCTTACGGCAGAAAACACAGATATAGCAATAAATTGTTATCATTGTCATAGATGCAAAAAACGCACACCTACAGT